>SHYW01000079.1 GCA_009692615.1 Deltaproteobacteria bacterium
GGCGAGCCAGCCGGTGCTCGCCGAGTCGTTGCTGCCGCCGGTGGAACGGGCCGCCACCGGTGAAACTCCGATCGCCATTACGCTGGTGCATTACACTTACGTGTTCGGCCAGAAGGGCGCGCCGCTAGATTACGTGCGGCTGCCGCAGTTTCTCGGCGACGGTAACTACGTCGGCCTGGCCAACAAAGCGCCGCATACGAACGCCGGCAAGGCGTTCATCGACTACTATCTCGGCGGCGAAGGCATGACGATCATGGCCAAGTTGGGCGAGTTCGTAAACCGCAAGGGAATCTTCCCGCCGCTACAGGATGCGGAGAAACTTAAGTTCGTGCCGATGGACCGGCTCGACGCTAAGACTTACGCCGAAAAAAAGAAGGAGTATCAGAAGTTGTTCTTGCATTAGCAGGGTGCTGAAAAAAGTGGAACATGCTTCGACAAGCTCAGCATGAACGGATTTTCCTCAATGAGTTTAACCTCTGTTCCGTTCGTCCTGAGCCCGTCGAAGGACTCCGAAGGGTTTTTCAGCGCCCTGCTAGAGCAGCGGAAGAGGACAATTGGCCGCACCCTTCGACAGGCTCAGGGCGATCGGGACGCAAAGGGTGCAATAAAGTTCGATGTCGAAATTGCTGTTGGGCTGTTCGTTCTGATAAAAGTTGGCAACCGAAGCTGAACCGTTGAGGAGGAACAGGCATGGCGAAAATTACCGATCCGTGGGACCATCACGATTGGGATTCGCGCGATTACGTGCGCGATTGGGCGGAGCGCCAAGACGGTGGCAAGCCGCACCGCGAACCGGCCTTCGCCGTGCTCGCGGAAACCATGCCGTTCGAGAAAAACGCCTCGATCAAGTTTCTCGATATCGGCTCGGGCTACGGCGCGCTGGCGGCGTATCTGTTGACTCAGTTTCCCAATGCCCAAGCGGTTTGTCATGACGGCTCGGCGGAGATGTTGGCGCTCGGGCGCGAGCACTTGGCTCGGTTTGCCGGCCGGGTGCAGTTCATCCAAAGCGACTTGAGCCAGCCCGGTTGGAGTAAGACGCTTCAGGGTCCGTTCGATGCCGTGGTGTCATCCATCGCGATTCACAACGTGCGCGAGTACGAAACCATTCGCTCGATCTACGCGGAGGCTTTCATCGCACTCAACGCCGGCGGCTGCTTTCTCAACCTCGACCGCATGCGGCCGTCGGTGGGAGAGCAGCTGCAGTGGCTACGCGACGGCGGCTACGCCACCGTCAAGAGTTTCTGGGATGCCGGCAAGCGGGCGATCGTCGGCGGGTTCAAACGTTAGCGGTCTAGCGAAAACTTCCTTTACGAAAATGTTTGGACTCTGGCGGCCGTGCAGCGTGTCCGATTCCCCCTCTTTGGAAAAGAGGGGTTAGGGGAGATTTTCTTATTGTGGCTCCATCGTTTCAGATCGGGGCGCAATTGCTTTGAAGACCTCGCCCCGCCGCGCAACCAAATCCCCCTTAGTCCCCCTTTTCCAAAGGGGGAACAGAAACAGACACGCTTCCTGTCAGATCAGCTTCAGCGCTGTGCGGCGTTGGCTTTCAAGATAAACTCGTCGGTGAAATATTTTTCCGCGCTGCCGGTTGAAAGTTTGGCGGCGTAGAGCAGCGCGTCGATGTTTTTCTTGGTGAGGACGATGGAGTAGGTGTCCGCCGAGTAGCTAAGAGATTTACGCAGCACGGCGATGTCGCTGCCCGGTTCCTTCTTCGCCGCCGCGGTTAGAACTTTCTCGCGGTCGTTCTGAATCAAAGCCATTGACGATTTCAGCGCGCGCAACAAGGCGGTGATCTCGCTGGATTTCGTCTTGAGCCGTTGGCGGTGGGCGACGATGACGACGAAGGGAAATTCCGGCAGCGCTTTGCCGATCTCCATGATCACCGGAAATCCTTGGCGTTCCATCAAAACTGTTTCGGTGGCGGAGAAGGGCGCGGCCTGCACCACGCCGGTTTCCAGCGCGCGGACACGCGTCGGGCTGGTGCCGGCATAGAGCAGTTTGTAATCGCGGTCGCGCACCAAACCGTTGCGCGCCAACGCTTCGACGGTGGCGAATTCGGTGACGCCGCCGGAACCGGTAACGCCGATGACTTTGCCTTTGAGGTCGGCGAGTTTGTTGACGCCTTTGGCGCCCATCAACACTTGATCGATTTGCGCAGTGTGGCCACCGACGATGATCAAGTCGGCGCCGCGGCTGATGCTCGTGACCGCGGTGGTTCCCGCCATGATCGCCAGATCGACGTCGCCGCTTACGAGCGCAGCGATCACCACCGGCCCGCCGCGAATGTAGACCGGCGCGACTTCCAATCCCTCGCTGGCGAACATGTTGAACTCGCGCGCCATACTGAGCGGCAGAGATGTGTTCCAGGTCGTGGATGGATAGGCGATGGTGAGGGGCTTGGCGTCGGGTGAATTCACTGCGGCCAAGAATAGCAGCAACGTTGCGCAGATTAGCTTTCGGAGCGGCGCTGCATTTCCGTATCCGCCACACCGGCGCAGGCCGGTATCGATCTTCGATTGAATATGGCGAAAGTCCTGGATGCCGGCCTGCGCCGGCATGACGGAGTAAATAGATTTACTCATCTTCACTGTTGATCACCGCTTCGGAGCGATACCATTTTTTCAATGGCCGTCCTTCGGCGTACGCCATGACTTCACGTTCCCAGAGTTTGCGATAGAGCAGCAGGCCTACGTCGGCGCGAATCAAGCGTTCGCTCTTTCGTTCCGACAACGGTCCCTGACCGACTTGCGTGACGTAGTCTTGGATCCAGATCATGTTGGCTTTGTCGTCGCCGTCGATGTCTTGGATGCGCAGATCGCCGCGCAGGATCGCTTCGCCAAGTTCAATGTAGGAGCGGCCGATCTTACCGCCGCGCGCGTCGTGGCGTAGGCGATATTGTTTCATCTTTTCCGGGCCGGCGCTTTCGTACATGATATCGACCTGGAAGCTCCAGTGATTGTCGTCGTCGATGGGCACGCGCCAGGTGAGATGGCTGCGGTGTTGCTGGCGCGGCGATTTGAAGCAGGTCATGTTCGGCCAGCCGCGTTGGTTGGTGTGCACCCAGCCATTGGCGAAGGTCGAACGGATATCGATGCCCCAATCGGTCTCTTCGGCGTCGACTTTGACCGGCACTTCCGGCGGCTTGTTGGCGAACAGTTCGGACTCGCGGTGGGCGAAGGGAATATGCACCGGGTCGTTTTCCATGTTGATGACGAAATTACAGGCCCGCGTGTATGCTTCAACCCACAGCTCGCCGCCGGATTCAAAATCGGGATAGCGGGGAAATTCCGGCGCATCGCCTTCACCGATGTAGGCGAAGATCAGCCCCAAATATTCGCGCACCGGATAGGTGCGCAGCCGCACGCTTTTAGCTGTCGCTTCATCTTCCGTCGGCACTTCGACGCATTGGCCGCTGCCGTCGTATCTCCAGCCGTGAAAGCGGCAACGAATCGTGTCGCCCTCGACCCAGCCGACGGAAAGTTGCAGGCCGCGATGGGCGCAGCGGAACGCCGTCAGATGCGGCGTGCCGCTCTCACCGCGATAGAGCGTAAACTTCTCGCCGAGAATCTGCACCGGCTTGGCCCAGCCGGATTTAAAATCGGCGGCGATGACTATCGGATGCCAAAGCGTGCGCATGTAGCGTCCGCCGAGATTGTTCGGTCCGGTGCGAAAGAGTTCGATGAGGTCGGGCATGGAAATATCTCCGCTTGCGGCATTGTCTTTAGCTAGGCTGTGTATCTTGCGCCATTCGAGCTGTCAATGTTTTGCCTTGGTCAAGTCAATGACGCCGCGAGGGAAGTGGATTACCAACTTAAATTGGTTGAGAAAGTTAACTCCAAGCAGTCCATCGACGCCGCTTTCAGCGGGAAGGTCGTGGCAAACGACTTCTAGGCCGAAAACTTTTTGTCCGATCGCGGTGACGGAATGAACGGTAACCGACGGGCGTATTCGATGCCGCTTCCAGTTATGATTCGTTGACGATAGAGAAGGGGGTTGGCTGGATCGTATCCGAGCCGGGTTAAGACATCGGTCGCGATGATCGTGTGGCTTGCTCCTGTGTCGAGTACCACGGGAATGACCGCGGATATAGCGCCGTCGGCGGACGCGACGACTAGGTCAACGATAATCGACTTTGCCGCGGGATCGTAGACGACGCGCGCCATCAGAATAGGACGCCGGTATCCCGCGGCAGTTGGCCGGTGTAATGGATGCAGAAGTTGCCCTTGAGTTCTTTCAGTGCGCGGTGAATGTCGTCTCTATTTTTGCTGTTCGCGACAACGCGTCCCTGGCGAAGCGTGGTGGAAGCGTCGAGTTTGTAGTCGCTCAACAGCAGCCACTGATCGGGGAACTTCTGTTTCATTTTCTCTTTGGTCACAAGCGCGCTTTTGGCCATGAGCATTGCCCTCATCAGGTCGAGGTTCGATTACAATTGCAAATATAGGTTCTTTGCCGTGCACGGGCAACGGCCGGTCGTTTACTTGGCAGGATAGTATTTCTCCATCAAATTCTTCACGCCGGCTTTCGCGCAGGCCTCGTCAAACATCTTGCGCACCAGCAAGTCTTCATCTTCATACTCAATCTGATTGCCGCCGATCTTCACGTCGACGTCGGCTTTGCCGCGGCCTTCGCCCCACATCTCGTGGTATTTTTGGCTGCCCCAGCGCAGCGCTAAGTAGCGCACGGGTACCGAGCCGGAATTGAAATGTTGATGAAACCAACCGCCAGGAGGGACCACCAGACTGCCAGGTTTCCAGTCGAAGCGTTTGATTTCTTTGCCGCGCGGCCAGAGGAGCGAGTAGCCAGTGCCGGCGAGGATGATGACATGGGCGCCGGGACCGTGGAAGTGGGCTTTCTTGTAGCCGCCGACGGCGAACTGGGAGATGTGACCGCAGAGCGTGTTCTCCGATAATTCCAATCTGACTTGCGAGCCGCCGCCGCCGCGCTCTTTCCATTCGAGTAGTTTTAAATTTTTCACATCGGCGACGAAGTTGGTGTTCCAGGTTCTGCCGGAGTACCAGGTGCCGGGGTTGCCGAAATAATCTTCTTGGGATTGATAGCGGTCGTGGAAGACGTAGGGGCAATTGAAGATAAAGTCGGTGTTATGGATCAGATTCATCATGCAGGGCGCGCTGGTGACGGCGAGTAAGCGCGCCGGCTCGCTCCCGTTGCCATTAAAAATCTCGTGCCAGGAATTTAACGGCGGCGAGAACAGCGAGCCTTCTTGCCATTCAAACGTTCTCTTCGGTTCGCCTTCATTCCACACCGTCGCTGCACCGCGGCCGCTGATGACGTAGATCAACTCCTCGTACATATGTTTTTCCGGCGTCAAGGATTTGCCCGGCGGAATTTCACAGATATACGCGTCGTTGGTCTCGCCGGTGCCTTCCAAACACAACCGCACGCCCAAGCCGCCGGTGCGCGGCCATGGTTTGAGCGGTACTGTGGCGATGTCGTCGACGAAAAAACTCTCCACCAGCGGGATGCCTTCGCTGTCGACCCATTTTCGATAGGTGCCGCCGGCGCCGAACTTCTTGTAAAACCCTTCGCGCTCAAGTTCGTCGATAATGCTCTCGTCGACAAAGTTGGCGAGATTGGGCTCGCCTTTGACCTCGCTGGTTTGGCGCACCAGGTCGAGAGTGTTGGCGATGCCGCTGCGATCGATGCGCGGCGGCAGTGAGAAGTTCGGACCGTAAAAATTATGGGTCTCTTCGAGAATCGTCAGGTCTTTTTGCTTGAGGCGGCTGGCGTAGATCTTGATCGCCTTGTCGCGGTTGGTTTTGAATTCAAAAATACCTTCGCTATAGGCGCGGACGAATCGTTTCACGATGTCGCGTCTGCTCGTCAGATAAGAGCGGCGCACCATGATCAATGTTTGCGGAAATGCTGCGTTCAAATCGCCAAGGTTAGCGAGAATGCGCAAACCCGCGCGGGTGGCGGCGACGGTTTCGGGCGGCGACAGCACCGTGGCGTCGATGTTGCCGGTCATCAACGCGGCGAACCGTTCCGGCGCACCGCCGGCGGCGAGTATCGTCACGGCGCTGCGCGGGATGTTCCATTCCATGAGCGCCAGAGTGACGCCGAGGTCGTTGGAGCCGCCGAAATTGACAATGCCGAGTTTCTTGCCGATGAGGTCCGCCGGCGCGCGCAATTCCTTGCGCGCCACCACGCTCAAGGGCAGTTTGTTGTAGGCGGCGGCGATGATTACTACATCACCACCGCGCAGGAATGCCGCGAGCGGCGCGGTGGCGGAGCCTTGAATGAACGGTACGCTGCCGGAAAGCAACGCGGCCATGCCGCGGGCACTGCCGGGGATCAGGATCAACTCGCCGTTCAGTCCGTGTTTTTCAAATAGGCCGAGGTCTTTAGTTGCCCAGATGGCGCCTTGAAAGCCGGCGTGGCCGTCGTAGCCGACCAGGATTTGTTCTTGGGCGGTTAGTTTCAGTGGCGTGACGAGAACAATCAGTAACAAGAACAGGCGTTCGAGAATGAATTTCCTACGGCAAACTGATTTGTTCGGCTGTTCACGGCTACTTTCGGAGTCCTTCGACAGGCTCAGGACGAACGGACGCAGATTCAATCTCATAAAAAAGTTGTCGATCATACTCCGGCTCGTGCCGCTTCTTGCAGAGACGCTTGCAGGATCGCGCCGTGCAGGTCCATGGAGGTGAGCGCGCAGTATTCCAGTGTGTAACCCGGTCTCACCTCGGCGCCGTTTTCGAGCAAGCGCTGCAGGACCATCTTGCGGAAGCTGCCATGGCCCATGATGCCTTCATGTTCACGGGTGTCGGCTTCTTCGTGCAAAGAGAAATAAGCCGCTTGCTCGGCGCTGAGACCGTAGTGGGTGGTTAGCGCGGTGAATACTTTGCCGGCCCAATGGCCGAATTGCTCTTCCGTTGCGCCGGCGGCGTAGAACTCGGCCACCGTGCCTTCCCAAACGATGGCGCGAAAATAATCGATCTTGGCGCGGAACTCGGCGAGCATCGGCGTGACGAACACTTCGTCTTCCGAAATTCCCAACGCTTTCGCGGTTTCCAAGACGACGTGGACGTGGCCGGGCGGTTTGGGATGGATCAGTTCGTCGGCGAGTTTTTCCGCCATCGCCGCCATCAGGTCGCGGTGGCGGCGGAAGAAGTGAATGTGTTTATGATAGGACGCGCACTCCAGCGAGTTGATTTCGATGGTGTACGCCGCCCAGTTTTGAAAAAACACGCGGAAGGCTTTCATCGGCAACTTGCCGGCAACCAGCTGGCGCATGAATTCCGACTGGGTGACGCGCTCGTCCCAGCGTTGCGCGACTTTGCGGTACAAATCGTCGACGAAAGCTTGGGCTTCACTGGGGCTGAGTTTGAGGTTCATGGTAATTATCCAATGCTGCGATTGTTTTTTTTCACCACGAAGGACACGAAGGTTTCGAAAATATTATTTTCTGAACTTCGTGCTCTTCGTGTCCTTCGTGGTGAATCCATCCGTTTCAAGTAACTGCTCAAAATTTCAGGCGCACTTCGACGCCGCGTTTGGCGCACTCGTTCACGAAGGTCTGGTGTATCTCCGGGTCTTGGTCTTGGTAGTCGATCTGCGTGCCACCGGAGGCTTCGACTTCGAGGGTCTTCACCAGATCTTCCACTTGATAGGTGAAGCCCCAGGGCTTCAATGCGAGGTAACGCGCCGGTTCTTTGCCTGGATTGAAATGTTGATGAAACCATTTCGCCGGCGGCGCGAATAGGCTGCCGGGTTTCCAATCGATGCGCTGACGGTTTTTGCCGGGCTCCCAAAGAAGCGAGTAGCCTTCACCGGAAAGAATCAAAATATGCGCGCCGGGTCCATGCCAATGGGCGCGTGGGTAGGTGCCGACAGGATACTCTTCGATATGCGCCGACATCGTGTTGGCGGCGAAGTGGAGCAAGATGCCGCGCGCGCCTTGGCCGCGAGCGCTGTGGTCCAACAATTTGAATCCCGGAACGTCGGCGATGAAGTTGGAATCCCAGGTGCGATGCGCTGTTACTTCCTGGCCCTTGCCGCTAAAGTAGCCGTCTTCGCCGCCGAAGCGGTCGGTGAAAGCGAATGAGTTATTCAGCACGAAGTCGAGATTGCGAAAGCGATTGATCATTACCGGCGCGTCGGTGAGCGCGATGAAGCGCGCCGGTTGGTCGCCTTGGGCGTTGAAGTGCTGGCGCCAGCTGTTGAGCGGTGGCGAGAACATGCTGCCTTCTTGCCATTCGAAAGTTTGCTTGCGACCGCCGTCTTGCCAGACCGTGGTCGCGCCGCGGCCTTTGACGACGTAGATCAGTTCTTCGAAAAGGTAGCGCTCGGCGTGGGTCTGATTCTGCGCGGCAATTTCACAAACATAGGCGTCGCAGCTCCTTCCGGCGCCAAGCATATTGATGAACGCGCCGGCGGCGCCTTTGCGCTGCCACGGACCGAGCTTTATCGTGCGCAGGTAGTCGATGGCGAGGCCGGTGTAAATTGGTATGGCTTCTTGTTGCTGCCAGATTTCGTAGGGCGTCTTGTCCGAGTACGCGGCTTGTTTGGTTAGATCGATGCTTACTTAGATGCCTCCGTGTCGATGGAGTGTTGCTGCCAAGGCTGGAAGAGAGTTTTCACCACGAAGGCACGAAGAGCACGAAGTTCGGAAAAAATTATTTCCGAAACCTTCGTGTCCTTCGTGCCTTCGTGGTGAGTATCCGAACTCTTCTTCCTTCGGCTAGCCCATCAGCTTGGAATATTTTTCGCGCAGCTTGGCGTAGCGCTGGCCGCCTTCGGTCGCGGCTTTGCGGAAATCGTCCGGCATATAATTGTAAGGCGGCCGGATCGGGCCGGTCTTGCAGTAGCCTGACGCGGCCATCAAAACTTTTTCCAGTTGAATGTTGTACGAGGCGAAGATTTCTTGCGAGCCGGTGATGGCATGGTGCGGTTCGTTGGCCCAGGCGATGTCGTCGGCAACCGATTTGGCTTGGGCGGCGTTGCCGTCAGCCAACGCTTTCATCAGCGCGATGGCGACTTGCGGTCCGACCGACGGAATCCAGCAAGTGGTTTGTGACGCCGGGGAGATTTGCGCGAACTCGTAGGCGAGGCCGACGGGTGGCAAGAAATTGACCTTCCCTTTGCTCGCGGCGACCGACTCTTTCAAAATGTTTTTGCTTGAGAATTTTGCCGACATGACGGTGGGCGCCTTTTGTACCACGCCGGCCCAAAAGTCGACGCCGAAGTCGAAGCGGAATGCGCGCGGGTTGGCGTAAACCATGATTGGAAAATCGGGAAAGGTTTCGGCCACGTCCGCGTAAAATTTCACGGCCATTTCAACGTTGGCCGGCTGCCACATGGGAATGCCCAAGAGCGTGCCAGTCGCGCCGCGTTCTTTGACGAATTTAATTCTGCGGGCGATCTCGTGACCGCCGAGCGCGGTGGTGCCAACGAAAGTCGGAATCCGACCGCGCACGGTCTTCAGCAAGCAGTCGACGTAAGCTTCGTAGTCAGCTTGCGAAGTCGTCGCGCATTCGCCCATGGTGCCGAGCGCCATGATGCCATTGACGCCGTCGCGCACTAGTGCTTCGGCGAGACGCGCGGTTTCGTCGAGGTCGACAGTGTCGGTCGCGTCTAATTTTTCGGCACCAGGCTTTGCCGGCGTCGGCATAATCGCCAACGCGCCTTTGAGTTCTTGAGCTGTGATCATAGTTCCTCCCGTAAATGTAGCAACATGTTTATCTCTAAAAACTATTCTTTTCCATATGCGACCAATTCAATTGACCGCTTGCCACCTTTGCCGCTTTTGAGCGAGGAATCATAAAGATATTTTATAATGCTTTTCGTTTGCGGGCTGTAATAGTAGGTAAATTGCCAGGTCCCATACCCGCCATCATAATCGACCCGCAATAATTTCACAGAGTCAAATTCTCCCGCTTGCACTGCAACTTTTTCCATACCAAGAGCACTTGTTTCAGCTTGAAACCGCAATTTCCCTTCTCGGTCTCGCTGGCCCACAAGCACTATTTCGTATTTACATTCTTTTTTGTTGCCCATTGCTAAAGGAAAATCTAGAAAGCATTCTCCTCCCCCGTAAGCAGTACCTTTACCAAAATGCGATAGAATCGGCCCTGATCTTATTTCTTGCATAGTGTCTTTAATATAGATATTAAAGACACCACTTTTATAAATTACTTTATAGTCGCCGATCAAAGCACTTGAAGACGAGCTAATCCAGTCCCATTCCTTTGCTCTGAAAACCCAATATTCACCATCTTCAAATACCGGCGCTTGCACAGGCTCGCTTGCAAAAACCATGTTAATAAAGGAACCAAAGAAAATGACCAATAATAATGTTAAAAAACTCTTAAAATACTTCATTTCTTATTCTCCTCTAAACTCTATAATGAGTGAGCAAATTGTTGACGAGTGATTCGTTTGCGTCTTAACATTTCCGGTGCGCGCGTGGCAATAACTTCTTTCTTTTGCACGGTCTTTGTCGGGGCAATCTCCTGTGGTCGTCCGTGCTAACGTTATGTTTCGCCGGAGGGCAGCCACGTGGGCCTGCCCCTACAATTTGGTGACGATTCGCTCGGTCAATAAAATTTCTTTCGGCGTCACCTTCGCGCGATAAGGCAACGCCTCGACTCCCGCTTTGATCGCCCGGCGCAGCCAGCGGCCGTATTCTGGGTCGATCTCATCGGCGGGGCGAAAGGTGTCGCAATCGCTGCGTTGGATGACGAAGACGATGGCGGCGCGATGGCCCTGGCGTTTGAGGCGCATCAGTTCGCGCAAATGCTTAGTACCCCGTTCGCTGACGGTATCGGGAAACGCCGCGGTGCCGTTGGTCGCCAGCGTGACGTTTTTGATTTCGACGAAGCAGTTGCCTTTTTTCCCTTCGAGGCAAAGGTCGAGGCGGCTGTGGGCGCTGACTTTGACTTCGCGGCGGATGGTATCGTAGCCGCGCAATTCTTCGATGATGCCGGCTTCGATCGCTTCGGGCACGAGTTTGTTCGGATGCATGGTGTTGATGCCCACCCAAGTATTGTCGGCTTTGATCAACTCCCAAGTGTAGAGCAGTTTGCGATTTAAATTTTCGCTGCGCGAAATGTAAACCGCGCTGCCGGGTTCCTTGCAGCCCATCATGCTGCCGGTGTTGGTGCAGTGGGCGACGACCAGTTCGCCATTATTCAGTCGAACGTCGGCGAGAAAACGTTTGTAGCGTTGGACAAGCGTGGCGCGGATGAGCGGGGATTTGAAGCGCATGGGAAAATGTATAGCCGATATGACCGGCGATTAACATGCGCTCAATGAGTGGGACTAATTTGATTTCGTTGCACTCCGATTGCCCGAGTAGCGCGTAGCGCGTATCGAGGGTCCCTCGCTACGCCACGCAGAGCGGCTACTCGGGGAATCGGGTTATATTCGCTACATTGCCATGCTTTGTTGCACTGCCGGTACGCCTTTGTTAGGTATCAATGAACAGCTTCTTGATTCGGGAGATTTCATGGCTAAGCGAGAGTTGAAATACGTCGGTCACAATGTCGCGCGCGTGGATGGCGTGGAAAAGGTCACGGGCCAAGCGAAATTCGTCGGCGACATCGCCGTGCCGGGGATGCTTTACGGCAAGATTTTGCGCAGTACCTATCCCCATGCGCAGATTCGCTCCATTGATGCATCGAAAGCGGAAGCGCTGCCCGGCGTTGTTGCCGTGCTGACGGCGGCGGATATCGCCGATTTGAATCCGATTTATAACGGCCGGCCGGTGATCGCGATGAACAAAGTGCGCTACATCGGCGAGCCGGTGGCGGCGGTGGCGGCTGAAGATTTGGCGACGGCGGAAGAAGCGTTGGGGTTGATCCAGGTCGACTATGAAGAGTTGCCGGCGGCTGTGGGCATCGAGGCGGCGATCAAGCCGGGCGCGCCTTTGGTTCATGACGACCAAGCCGGCAATATTGGCACGCACGAAAAGATCAATCGCGGCAACGCCGACGAAGGTTTCGCCCAGTCGGATGTCATCGCCGAAGATCACTTCACTTTTCCGATGGTCTATCACTATGCGATGGAGCCGCACTCGGCGATCGCCCACTACGATGTCAACGACGAGATCACGGTCTGGTCTTGCGCGCAGCATCCGTTTCAAGTGCGCGGCGATATTTCCAAAGTTTTCAAAGTGCCGGCCGCCAAGGTGCGGCTGATCATCAACTATTTGGGCGGCGGTTACGGCAGCAAATCGTACACCAAGTTCGAGCCGTTGGTGGTCGCGCTGGCGCGCAAAGCGAAGCGGCCGGTGCGGATTTGCAATTCGGTCGGCGAGTCGATGGTTACGGTTCGGCGGCACGGCGCGCGGGTGCGGATCAAGACCGGCGTTAAACTCGACGGCACGATCATGGCGCGCGAGGCGGAAATTTATCTCGACACCGGCGGTTACGACGACAACGGCCCGCAGGTGACGGCGCGCTCGGCGACCCGCGTGATCGGTCCGTACTGGATTCCCAACATTCGCACCGACGCTTATCAAGTTTACACCAACACCGGTTCGGCCGGTTCCTACCGCGCCATCGGCGCGCCGCAGGTGATTTACGCCGGCGAGTCGCAGATCGAAATTCTCGCCGCCAAGTTGGGCATGGACCCGGCGGAGTTGCGGGCGAAAAATTTGCTCAAGCGCGGCCAAGAGCTCCGCCCCGGTTTGAAAGGCATCGATGCCAATCTATCCGCGAGCTTGAAAACCCTGGTGCGAGCGAGTCATTGGAAATCGTCGTTCAAGAAAAAGAATGCGGCCATCGGCATGGGCTGCGCGGTCACCAACGCCGGCGCCACGCCGGTTTCGGTGGCGATGATTCGCATGCAGTCCGACGGCGTCGCCAACATCGCCGCCGGCAGCACCGAGATGGGCCAGGGTGTGCGCACGACGTTGACGCAGATCGCCGCCGAGGAGTTGACCCTGCCGATGGAGCAGTTCCGCATGCTCGGCGCCGATACCAAAGTCACGCCCTACGATAGTTCGACGGGATCGAGCCGCTCGACGACGTTGATGGGCACCGCGGTGCAAAAAGCCGCGCGCGATTTGCGCCAACAGTTTATTCAGATCGGCGCCCAGGCGATGGGCGTGAAACCGAAGCAGATTCAAGTCGCCGACGGCGCGCTGGTGTGCGGCGAGTCGCGGCTGACGTTTAAAGAAGCTTTCGAGCGCCGCTTTGGCAAAGGCTCCGGCGGCGAGCTAATCGGCCGCGGCGAAGCTGGACCGGAGATTACCAATAACCAGCTGCCGGTTTTTTGGGAAGTCGGCATGGGTGTGTCCGAGGTTGAGATCGACCATGAAACCGGCGCGGTAAAATTAAAAAAGTTTATTTCCGTCGCCGATGTCGGCAAGGCGATTCATCCCGAGCATTGCGTCGCCCAAGAAGAGGGCGCGGCGATGCAGGGCATCGGCCATACTTTTTTCGAGCAATTGATTTACGACAACGGCCAGTTGCTCAATCCCAATTTAGTGGACTATCGCATCCCGACTTTTTCCGAAGTGCCCGAAGAGTTCCACACCGAGCTGGTGGAAAACGGCGACGGCCCCGGCCCGTTCGGCGTGCGCGGCATGGCCGAAGGCGGGATTCTTTCGGTCGCGCCGTCGGTGTGTAACGCGATCCACCGGGCCACCGGCGTGCGCATCACCGACCTACCGCTGACGCCGGAGCGGGTGTGGCGCGCCTTGCGGGACGCCGGTAAGTGAATTTCGCACTGTCAGTTCATTAATCGTTATCTTGCTCTGTTCAAGTGATTTATTTCTCTGCAACGATTCGGAGTCTCAATGATATCTACGACCGATCTTCCCAGTTTTCAAATTCGCGCCGCGACTAAAGACGACGTCGCCGTGATCCTTTCGTTCATCAAAAAGCTCGCGGACTATGAGCGTTTGTCGCACGAAGTTGTCGCGACGGAAGCGGGGCTGCGCGAGACCTTGTTCGGCCGGCGCCGCACCGCCGAGGTCGCCATCGCTTACTATAAAAAGGCCCCGGTGGGTTTCGTATTGTTCTTTCACAACTATTCGACCTTTCTCGGCCAGCCGGGAATTTTTATCGAAGATCTGTTCATTGAAGAGAATTTGCGCCGGCGCGGCTTTGGCGGCGCGTTGTTGCACCATGTCGCCAAGGTGGCGGACGAGCGCAACTGTGGGCGGTTGGAGTGGTCGGTGCTGGATTGGAACGAACCGGCGATCAATTTTTATAAGAAACTTGGCGCCATGCCGATGAGCGAGTGGACGACCTTCCGCATCACTGGGGCGAATCTGAAAAAACTGGCGCGGGATTAGTTTTTACCGACAACTTTTATTGACGGCTTGAGTTGGGTTGCGTCGCTCTGAGCGGTGTGGTTACTCGAGCGGTACCGTGATACGGATTTCAGTGCCGCGGCCGGGTGCGCTTTGCAGTGACAATTCGCCGCCGATTTTTCTAATTCTCTCGCGCATGCCTTTGAGCCCGTAGTGGCTCGTGCCTTCGGTGGCGGCCACGGCGAAGCCGACGCCATTGTCGCGCAGTTTGGCTTCGCAAACGTTGCGGTTCTGGGCGAGCGATAGTTGCAACTCGGTCGCCCGTGAGTGGCGAATCGCATTGAGCACGCCTTCGCGCAAGGCGAAATAGAGTTCGCGCTCGATGGGCGTCGGTAAGTTGTGGTTGGCGATGGCGCATTGAAAATCGATCTTGAAGCCGGCGCGGGCGCTAAAGATTTTTAACTCCTCTTTGAGCCGCCGTTCCAGAGAGCCGGCCTGCAACTGGTCATCGAGTTGATTTTCCGAAAGGATGTTGCGGATCTCGGTGATGCTGCGGTCGAGATTTTCTTCCACGGCGGCCAATTCGGCTTTGAGTTCATCCGCGCCCAAATCGGCTTGACGGTAGCAGCGCTCGATGCGCAGACGGGCCGTGGATAATAATTGCAGCGCCCGGTCATGCAGCTCGCGGGAAATTCTTTGGCGCTCTTCCAACACGGCGGCGAGAACGGCGTCGTTGGCGGTTGCCGGTTTGGCTTTGGCGGAGGCGCTGGATTTCATAGGGGTGGTCTCAACTAGCGGTATTGTACGATAGTTCCGCTAGAATTGCATGTCAAATTTTTCCATTCTGGGTCGCTTTTGACCCCTCGGCCATGTGGCACGGTTAACTTTACCGCTGTCTTGCGTCGGATGGCGCACTCTAGCTTTCATCGGCAGGACACGAATGACGGTTTAGCCTTTTAGATGGCGGTGAAAAAAATCGCTGGTTCGCGGCCAGGCTTGGGCTTCGGCCTGGGGCCGGTGGCTCTCCTTAGTGTCGTCCATGAAGGCATGACCGGCGTCGGCATAAGCGAAAAATTCATGGAGCTTGCCATGCTTGAGCAGTTCGGCATCGAGTTTCGCGCGGTCTTCCGGCGCGGGATTTTTGTCGTCGTTGCCGAAGTGGCCTTGCACCGGGCAGCGAATTTCCACCGTGCGTTCGAGAGGCGACGGAATGTCGCGACCCCAGGCGCGTCCGGTGTTGCCGGGGTAAAAAGTCACCGCTGCTTTGAAATCGGGGATCGCCGCCGCCATGAGATAACACACCCGGCCGCCCATGCAGAAGCCGATGATACCGATGCGCTTGGCGTCGACAGTGCTTTGCCGTTTGAGAAATTCCACGCAGGCGCCGACATCGCCGGTGACGCGGCGATCGCTCAAGCGCGTGCTGCGCGTGCGCAGGTCGTCTTGGCAGTTAGGCCCGTCGCGATGATAGAGATCCGGCGCGGCGGCGACATAGCCCTGCTCGGCCAGTCGGCGCGTCATGGCTTGGATAAACTCGTCGACGCCGCTCTGGTGTTGGATCACGACGATCGCCGGAAATGTTCCCGCGCCTTCAGGCGCGCTCACATGTATCGGCATCGGATTGCCATCGGATTCGGTTTGTTGCCACGTTGAAATAGCTGAAGTCATTTGAGTGCTCCTAATTGCTGTCGTGAAATGCCTTGTCTTATTTTTTTAGGTTAACCGAGACGGCTGATAATCTCTTCTAGGCTGGCGATGTGCTTGGGCGCGTTCTGGCTTGCTGCTTGCTGGCGATCGATCAGCAGCCCGGACAGGCCGGCGTTTTCGGCGCCGTGTAAATCGTTGTCTTCATCGTCGCCGACATGCAGCGCCTGTTCCGGCCGCAACCCGTGCCGGTCCAGGGCGGCGGCGAAAATTTTTGGGTCCGGTTTGGCGTAGCCGACGCGGCTTGAGACTAAGATGGTCTCGAACCTTGATGCGATGTTGAGGCCGTCGAGAATTGACAGCAGACGCGAATCGAAATTTGAAATCACCGCGAGGGTGACGCCGCGCCGCTGGAGCGCCGATAGCGTGGCGAGGACTTCCGGAAAAAGCGTCCAAGCGCTGGGCTCGGCAAAATAGCCGAACAGCTCGTCGAAATAATCGTCGAAGTTGTCGAAAGGGCCAAAGGGTTCGAAAACTTGGCCGACAACTGTTTTCCACCACTCGCGTTCGAGCCCGGCAATCTCGTCCGGCGCGGCGTTGGCAAAGGCGAGGCGCGGTGCGGCGGCGAAACAGCTGCGAAAGCGTTCGAACAGATCGCTCGGCACAACCGTCTTGCCATACTTGGCGGCGATGGCGGCGTAACTCTCGCCCACGCGTCTCGTCGGTTTGATCAACGTCCCGGCGGCGTCGAAGTAAACTGCCTTTATCCTCGCGTTGCTCGGAAACTCAGATTTCATATTTCAGATTTCAAATTGCCGGATAGCACGCTTGCGGCAACGATGTTCGATTGCATGAACGGTAGCATCCTTTATAATCGAAATCGATGGAGAAAAACGCCGCATTGGTGATCGTCGATGTGCAAAACGATTTTTGCCCGGGCGGCGCTTTAGCGGTTGCCGATGGCGATCAGGTGGTGCCGGCGCTCAATGGTTACATAGAGCGTTTTGTCGAGGCGGGGCTGCCGATCTTCGTAAGCCGCGACTGGCATCCCCTTGTGACTCGCCATTTTAAAATTCACGGCGGTCAATGGCCGGTACATTGCGTGCAGGGAAGTTTCGGCGCGGAGTTTCATTCGGCGCTTAAGCTTGTCGGTGGTACGACGATTGTCTCCAAGGGAATGGCCGCGGACGCCGACAGTTATTCCGCTTTTGATAGTGTCGATGTTTGCGGCATCGGTCTGGTGGAGTTGCTGCGCGCGGCTCACGCGACCAAGATTTTCGTCGGCGGCCTCGCCACCGACTATTGCGTCAAACAAACAGTACTCGACGGGTTGAAGCTGGGATTCGCCGTGGCTTTGCTCGAAGACTGCATTCGCGGCGTCGATCTCGCGCCGGGCGATTCCCACCGGGCGGTGGCCGAGATGGTGGGAGCCGGTGCCGCGCTGCTCGGCGATGTTGCCGAATTGCCGCTCTGACCGCGCGCCGCGGTTGCCGCCAATGGGGTTCTAGTGTTTAATCGATGCATGGAAGTTTTTTCCGAGGGTCAGTGTGAGTGATAAATTTTCCTACGGCGCGGAGCTTGCCGTCGCCGAGCAGGCGGCGCGCGCGGCCGGCGTTGCCGTCATGGCGGTGTTCAAAGGCAAGTTCGACGTGCGTGAGAAGAGCAAGAACAATCCGGTCACCAGCGCCGATCTGGAAGCGAACCGGATCATTCACGAAGCGATCGAGAAAAATTTTCCCGCCGACGGCTGGCTGTCGGAAGAAGATCAAGACGACGCGCGGCGCTTGAGCCTGTCGCGCGTCTGGGTGGTCGATCCCATCGACGGCACTAAAGAGTTCATCGAAGGCGTGGACCAGTTCGCCATATCCATCGGCTTGGTCGTCGACGGCCGGCCCAAGGTCGCGATTGTTTTCAATCCGGCTAAAGAACGCTTCTACCAAGCCGCGGCCGGGCAGGGCGCCTTTCTCAACGGCGCGCCGATTCGCGTCAGCGTGCGCACTGAGATCGACGGCGCGAAGTTACTGGTGAGCCGCTCCGAGCCGGCGAAGCGCTTTCAAGTGTTTGTCGACCGTTGCGCGATCCGCCCTGTCGGCAGCATCGCCTATCGTTTAGCGAAGATCGCCGGCGGCGACGGGGACGGCACGCTGACCTTTCGCAATATTCACGAATGGGACATTTGCGCCGGCGTGCTGTTGGTCGAAGAGGCGGGCGGCAAAGCGGTCGACGGCGACGGCAAGCCAATGACGTTCAATCGCCAGTCGCCCAAACATAAAGGCGTGGTCGCGGCCAATTCAAACTTAACGGCCGGCTTGCAAGGCTTGTGGGCGGCCGCGGCGGCGGCGCCGCGCTGATGCGGTATTGAGACTGTTATGCGCCAATGCGTTTATTGTTGCGAGCGCGCCGGCTTGTTCGGCCGAGTTTGCGCCGACTGCAAAAAACTTTTAGCCAAAGTCGCCGAGCTGCGCGGCAAAGTGAGCTTTGGTCAGTTTCTCGACGGCATGGAGAGCACCGGCATCGACAAGGAAAAAATTCTAAAATTCATTCAAGCCGACCCCGACGGCAAAGGCAGCGTGCAGGATCAAGTGACCGCGGAGATGACCAGCGAGCTGATGCGGGTGATGGGCATCTCGGGCCGGCAAACCGCCGACGGCGTCAAACGCATTCGCACCCTCGTCGACAAAGATTCCGACTGATTCGATTCCTTAGCCATGGTCATCACGATCTATCTTTCGGTGATCTTTCTGGTGCTTTATCTGGCCGCGCTGGCAATTCACCGTTGGAAATTCTGGCGCGACAAAAAATGCATGCAGGAAGAGAGCCGCGAGGGCGGTCGGGTTATCGCGCGAGTCGGCGACCTCCAGCCGGGCGCGGTGAAAAAATTCTGGCTGATCTGTCAAAAGTATCGTCTCGATGGATTTCTGATAAACGACCAAGGCAGCTACTACGCCTACGTCAACCGCTGCCGCCACATGCCGACGCCGCTGGATTTCGTGCGCGACGAGTTTTTGAGCGACGACGGCCGCTTCTTGCAATGCTATACTCACGGCGCGCTGTACGCGTTCGCCACCGGCGAGTGCGTCTCCGGCCCGTGCAAAGGCGAGTCGCTCTATCGCTTGCCGGTGCGCGTCGATGGCAGCGATGTCTTGGTCGGTTGTCCCGAGGGCGATTTGAGGCCCATGGGAGAATAGAATAGGATAGGTAAAACTTATGGCTGGAAAGAAAAAACCGGCGGGGAAATTGGTCGCCGCTGTGGGCGAGCTCGAACATGGCACGAGCAAGAAGTTTACCATGCGCCGCGCCGGGCGCGATCTCGAAGGGTTGCTGGTGAATTACCACGGCGATCACTTCGCTTATATCAACCGCTGTCCGCATACCGGAATTACCCTCGACTGGGTCAACAATCAGTTCTTCAGCTCGGATAACCGTTATCTCATGTGCGCGACGCACGGCGCGGTTTTCGAGCCGCCGTCGGGTGAATGCGTCTGGGGCCCCTGCGTCGGACTGTCTTTGCAAAGCATGCCGATTGAAATCGACGACGGCCAAATCTACGCGCGCCTGCCCGGCGCCAGCGACGACGCTTGATATGGATTGTTCCAAGGAAACATCATGAGCGACTGTTTATTCTGTAGCATCGTCGAGGGAAAGATTAAGGCGAATATCGTCTATCAAGACGATGTCGCGCTAGCCTTCAAAGACATCGCGCCCAAGGCGCCGGTGCATATTCTGATCATTCCGCGCAAGCATATCGTCAGCGTGTCGGATATTGGCGAGGCCGATCGCGAGTTGATCGGTCGGATCTTTCAGGTTGCGGCTCGGCTGGCGCGCGAGCAGGGCATCGTCGACAGCGGATATCGCGTTGTCGTTAACTCCGGGGCCGACGCCGGTCAGAGCGTTTTCCATCTGCACTACCACTTGCTCGGCGGCCGGCAAATGAGCTGGCCACCCGGTTAAATCTCACGATTCATCAAAGCAGCTTGGGAGGACTATGGCCACTTTAGAATGGCGCAGCGAAACCAACGAGATGGCGGTGCAGCAGTTCGATGTCGCCGCCGCGAAGCTCGGCATCGATGCAAATCTGTCGGCGCGCTTGTGCCGGCCCGACCGGGCGTTGATCGTCAGCGTGCCGACGCGCATGGACGATGGCCGGGTGCATGTCTTCACCGGATACCGCGTGCAGCACAACGACGTGCTCGGTCCGTTCAAAGGCGGCATCCGCTATCATCCGGCGGTCAATCTTGGCGAGGTCTCCGCGCTCGCTATGTGGATGACCTGGAAATGTTCGTTAGTCGGTTTGCCGCTGGGCGGCGCCAAAGGCGGCATCGCCTGCGATCCAGCAGAGCTGTCGCGTCATGAATTACAATCGATGACCCGCCGTTTCACCGCCGAGATTTTGAACTTCATCGGCCCGGAGCTGGACATTCCCGCGCCCGACATGGGCACCAACGAGCAGACCATGGCGTGGATGATGGATACTTATTCGCAGCATAAAGGGCATGCCGTCCCTGAAGTCGTTACCGGCAAGCCGGTGGCGATTGGCGGGACTTTGGGCCGGCGCGATGCCACCGGCCGCGGTGTCGTGTACACGATCATCGAGGCGGCGAAACATTTGAACCTGGATCTGTCCAAATGCACGGCGGTAGTGCAGGGCTTTGGCAACGTCGGTTCGGTGTCAGCTAAAGAGCTTACCACTGCCGGTGTCAAAGTCATCGGCATCGCCGACCGCACCGGCGGTTTTGTCGATACCAAAGGCTTGCCGGTGGAAAAACTGCTCGAAGTGGCGGACAAAAATCACAGCCTCGACGGCTGTCCGTACGGCGACAAGATAACCAATGCGGAATTATTAGAATTGAAGTGCGACATCTTGGTGCCGGCGGCGATGGAGATGCAAATCACCAAAGACAACGCCGCGCGTATTCAATGCCGACTGCTGGCTGAAGGCGCCAACGGTCCGACCACGCCGGAAGCGGATGCGATTCTGCGCGACAAAGGCATATTTCTCATTCCCGACATTCTCGCCAACGCCGGCGGCGTCGTGGTGTCGTACTTTGAGTGGGTGCAGGATCTGCAGAACTTTTTCTGGACCGAAGACGAGGTCAATAAAAAGCTCCGCGATATCCTCGTCAAGGCGTTTCACGAAGTGCTCGACATGAGCCAAAAGCAAAAGGTCGACATGCGCATGGCCGCGCTCATGATCGGCATCGAGCGCGTCACCAAAGCGATGCTCTGGCGCGGGCTCTACGCATAAATCGATCCGTCGCGTCGTGTCGCCGTTGGAGCCGCATTGAAGCAGCACCGAGAAACTGCTAACAATTTTATACTTTTTAGTGGAAGGTATGGGCTAGAATGGTTCAAGCGACTCAACTGCGACCGGGGATGATTATCGTTCACGAAGGCGACCTGTTCCGGGTTACCGCCGTGCATCACTTGACGCCGGGCAACAAGCGCGGCTTCATGCAAACTAAAATGAAAAATATACGCACCGGAATCGGTACGGAATATAAATTTCGCTCTGAAGACCGCGTCGATCAGGCGATCATGGACAACCGGCAAATGCAGTACCTCTACGCCGAAGGCGACATGCATACGTTCATGGACACGCAGAACTACGAGCAGGTGTCGTTGTCGGCGGAAGATATCGGCGGTCTACTGAAATTTTTATTGCCCAACACAGTGGTCGGCATCGAGTTCCATGACGAGAAAGCGGTGGGCATCAATCCGCCGTCAAGCGTCGATCTCGAAGTGGTCGACACCGAACCGTCGATGAAGGGCGCGACGGCGAGCGCTTCCTATAAACACGCGAAGTTGGAAACCGGCGTGACGGTTCTGGTCCCGCCCTTCGTCCAGGTCGGCGACAAGGTGCGGGTCAATCCAGTAGACGGCACCTATTTGGAACGGGTTAAGTAGCTTGGAGCTTGGCGTAGACTTCGCGAACTTGCCGTTCGAGATCTTCTAAGCCGGCATTATTTTCGATCACGAAATCGGCCCGACGCCGCTTTTCTTCCAGACTCATTTGCGCGTCGATATGTTTTTGCGCCGTCGCGCTATCAAGCTGGTCGCGTTGTTCTAAACGCCGACGCTGGACCTCGACATTGCAGGCCACCAGAATCACCGGCCGCAGCCCGTCTTGCAGATTTCCTTCGAAAAGCAGCGGCACGACGTAGATGACGCCCGCGACGCCCGCTGCGCGGTGTTCGCTGATTCGCTGCTCCGCCAGGGCGCGGACCCGCGGGTGGATGATCGCTTCAAGCTGTTTGCGCGCGTTGGGATTATTAAAAATGATCGTGCGTAGCTTTTGCCGGTCGAGGGTGCGGTCTTCTTGCAGCACTTCCGCGCCGAAGGTCGAGACGATTTCTTGCCACGCCGCTTGGCCGGGCTCGACGACCTCGCGCGATAACACATCGGCATCGACGAGCGCCGCGCCGAGGCGCTGGAAAATATTTGCCACGGTAGTTTTTCCAGACGCGATGCCGCCGGTTAAGCCAACTAATTTCACGTCTCAGTAATTGCAAAATCGCTAGTGGCTTTCAAGCAAAGTGGCTAAAATGAATGGAGCTTGAGAATTCGCGGGAGAATCCAACATGGCCCAAGTGATTATTTACACGACCAACTATTGTCCCTACTGCACCGGCGCTAAAGCGTTGTTGCGCGCCAAGAAGGTCAAGTTTGAAGAGATCGACGTCACCCACGATGCGGAGAAGCGCGCCGAGATGGAGCGCTTGTCGCAACGCTGGACGGTGCCGCAGATTTTCATCGACGATGTGCCGATCGGCGGATTTGACGATATGCAAAGCTTGGATGACCGCGGCGAACTCGATCGCTTGCTCGGGACAGCGAGCGAATAGTCCCGCGATTTCGAGCCTGATTGGAAGAATTATACAATCGAGAAAAGTAAAAAATTGGAGGCGGCGAGCGGATTCGAACCGCTGAATCGAGGTTTTGCAGACCTCTCCCTTAACCACTTGGGTACGCCGCCCTCGGAGAAATAGCTAACATGATCTATTCGCGACATGCAAACCAGACGCAAAAATATTGACTTCCCGAGGGAAAACCAGTAATTCATTTAAGAGCTTAGGGGGAGTTTATTCGATGGCAACAATGATCGCCAGTGATTGTATTAACTGCGGCGCATGCGAGCCGGAGTGTCCGAATAACGCGATTTCGCAAGGCGATCCGATTTTCGTCATCGATCCGATTTTATGCACTGAGTGTGTCGGCTTTCACGACTATGAAGCCTGTGCCGCAGTTTGTCCGGTGGACGTTTGTATCACCGATCCGAAAAATATTGAAAGTGAAGAGGCGCTGATCGCCCGCGCTCGTACGATCCATCCGGAAACCAATTTTGGCGACAGCTTCCAATCACGATTTCGCAAAGGCTCGACCGCACCGGTAGCAACTGCCGTAGCGCCAACTGCGCCAGCGGTTGGCGCCGCGCCAGTTGGGGCGGCAAAACCGGTGGCCGCTGCCGCGGCGGCTAAGTTGCCGCCGAAGGTTGCAGCGCCAAAGCCCGTGGCTCTCAAACAGGAACCGCGCGCGAAAAAGACTTTCACCAATGAAGTGGCGGGAAGTTTCGCCGACGTCTCAACTCAGTTCACCACCGGCGCCGGTACTTTGACTGGCCTGCCGCGGCTCGCCGCGATTCTCCTACAACCGGTCATCGGGGCGTTTCCGCATCGCTTCAAGAAACGGCTCGAAGTGGCGCTGCAAAGTTCGTCATTTACCGCCGCGGGCAGCACGGCGCTCAATATCGTTCATAACGCCGTGCTCTATCCCATGGTGGCGCTGGTGATTATCGCCGTGGCCGCCGGCCCCGATAAGCCCGAGGCGATTTTTAGCCGCGACACGAATATCTGGGTCTTGGTTGCGTTCGTGCTGGCGGCGACCGAAGGAATCTTTCGCTTAAGAGACGGCATCTTTCATGCGAAGCCGGCCGATGAGATGAAATTTCCAGGGGCGATCTATGGCGGCCCACTCAGCTTGTTCGCTGAATCATTTTTCGCCAAACACTTGGGCTTAGTCAGAGAGTTGCCGATTCCGGTGGACGGTTTCTATTCCGGCGGCTTCGTCGATAAGCTCGAACGGGAACGGCGCTACGGCAATGTTTACACCGTGGAGGACCGGGGCGGCGCCTATCTCGTGCGTCTGGAGTTTCCTCGCTGGGTGCCGGAGATCGGCGTTGCGCGCCGCGATCAAATGCCTGATGAAATGCCCGACTACGATTATGATCTAGCGCTTAAAGATGGACAGTTGGTAGTTAAGGGCAAGTGTCTAGATGAAAACGTGCGGAAAATCTCCTCCAGCGTCGGCGCCTTTCCGCCGGAGTTTACCACCATCATTCCTTTCCAACAGCGAATCAGCGGATTCGCACACCAGTTCGGGAATAAGCTCCTCGAAGTGATGCTGGTAAAGGCTTAGCTGGTTGCGTAGGCGAGCAGTGATCGATAGCGAATCTAAAACGAAACCGAATCCGATGGAAAAGCCACAGGGTCGCGAAAGCACCTGTGGCTTTTTTGCGTCTGGCGAAAACCTGCGCTTTCGGCCGATGACGATGGCTGACATCGATGAGATTATGGTCATCGAGCGCAGCGCTTATCGCTTTCCTTGGAGCCAAGGTTTCTTTCTCCAAGAGCTTCAAGTGACTTGTGCGCGCTCGATCCTGGCCGAAGCCGACGGCAAAATCGTGGGCTATGCTCTCTACTGGCTGCTGCCGGAGATGATCGATATCCACAATCTTGCCACGCACATCGATTATCGCCGGCGCGGTATCGGGCGCTTACTTCTGACCCAAATTTTGGCCCAGGCATCGGCTCAACTTATTAGTCGAGTGACACTTGAGGTTCGGAAGTCTAATTCACCAGCGCAAAGGCTTTATGAGTCCTGCGGTTTTCTCACCACGGGAGTCCGAAAAGGCTATTATTCGGACAACGGCGAAGACGCCCTAGCGATGACCTTGGATGTCCCGCACATCGGCTAGAAACTGATGTATGGGATGAGCTTTCTCGCTATTCGTGCCAGATCGATATTACATATCTAAAGCATTGAAAGAATTATTCTTTCATGGAATCTTCACAACCCTGTCGTGGCAACGTCAATATGTCATGTTAACAGCAACGCGATTATGTCAGGGTAGTGCGTTGGGTTGAGGTCGTAAGTTAGAAACCTGGCCATAGCGGAACCCCACCTTGTTGGAGTTGGTTCGATATAGGCGAAGTGTGTGCGTCGT
>SHYW01000080.1 GCA_009692615.1 Deltaproteobacteria bacterium
AATTCATGCATGCCTCCTACGAGTGGGTTTCTCGCAGGATGGCAAACGGAGAGTTGAAAGTTCAAATCGAGACCAAGAAAAATCATGAGTTATCTATTTCAAATCAACCAATTACAGCGTTTAAACTCCGCAACGTCCGGACAGCAGTGCCGCGATATATCGGTCCATAAGTTTTTCTCGATTACGACGGATTCAGGGGCGTCAAGGTAGAGAGAAAACCCCATCCTTCTCCAGCTCTCTAATTAAGCTGCTATCGATATAATCGGCGGCATTCTTGCCTTTGAATTCCGGCGCGACACCGGTGCCCATGTCTTTTAGATCAAGTTCGAGCGCTTGAGTCAACGGATAAGGTTTCTGCGGGTTGGGACCGAGAAGATAACGGTAACGCACCATCACTTCGAGCAGCTTGCGCTCCTCGACCTTCATGTATTTGCCGACCACACGATAGACCAGTTCCTTGTCTTTCATGCCGATGGCAATCCCTTCGCCAAATGCCCGGAGGAAGTTCTTCACGCGATTGGGATAGTTCTTGAGAAATTGCCGCGAGGTGAAGATATCCGTGCCAGAGACCTCGATGCCTTCTTTCAGTGTGTCCGCCAGCCGGCTCAGCTTGTTGCCTTCGCGTTCGAAGCGGGCGACGCTTTCGATGGTCGATAAGGTCGCGGCGATCTTACCGGCCTGCAACAGGCGCAGCTTCTCGTACGAAAGTGTCACGCCTACGGGAATCGTGTTGACATCTTTTTCAGTCAAACCCAACTTGGGCAGCAGCCGGCGTAGGACGAAATAATCGCCGGCGCCGAAGTTAGCCACGCCGATGGTCTTGCCTTTCAACTGGGAGATCGAGGCGACCGCGGGTTGCGCGACGAGCTGATATTCCGTCGGACCCAAGGTCGCAAGTATCACGATGGGCGCGCCGCGGGCTGCCGCCGCGACCGCCGGTGTTCCAGCGGCGATGGCGAGATGGACGTCGCCGCCAACAATGGCTGCGACGCTCAAGCCGGCGCCGCTGATAAAGATAATTTGGACATCGAGCCCGTACTTTTCAAACAGCCCGAGTTCCTTGGCGATCCAAATCGGCACGCGGTTCTCTGAGATCACGCCGTTTGCAACCACGAGACGTTCCAACCGGCGATCTTGAGCCTGAAGGCCAGTGGCAAGCAGCAGCCACGAAAAGGCCGTCGTCAATATCATCCATCGATGCATGGTCCCCTCCACTGGGCGCGCGATTCAGCAAATGTCTAAGCCGCCACTTCGTTAAGGTTGCGGTAGTGTCTCCCCTTGGACACCGGCGCGAGACCCGAGATAATTTTGCTCCAATGATCTCCTTCGTCGTCGCTGTAATAAATCTCGCCGTCCGTCGTGCCGACAAAAAGCGCAAACGATCGATCCCACACTTCCATCATCAGCGCCTCGGTGTTCGCACGCAGATGTTCGGGCAAGCCGTGCTCGAGCATTTCCCAGGTTTTCGCCCCGTCTCGGCTGCGCGCGATTCGAGAATTCGCCGTCCGGTTCGCGCGCCACTTGCTCGGCGCATCGATTCCGCCGGACATAAACATCAGATCCTCGCGTTCGGGATGGATCACCAGACCGTCCGGATAGCCGATTCTCATCGACCGGGTGGTCAACTGCGCCCAATTCGCACCGCCATCCCGGCTGTGAAAAAGTCCATCGCCGTTCGCCATGTAAAGACATTTCGGATCGCTCTGCTTGACCGCTAGCCGGTGCACGTCGTCATGAAATCCTTGCAATTCGCTCCACGACGTACCGCCGTCGCAACTGCGCAGAAGTCCGCCCTGCTCGATACTCACATAAACCGTCCGAGCATCGCTCGGATCGAAAGCAATATTTTTGACATGACCGATATGCGGCGGCGCTGGAAACGTCCATTTCGCCACACTGGGCACATTGCGGATTCCGGGAATTTCATGCCAGCTCTCGCCCAGATCGTCGCTCCGATACAAATGTGCGGGTTCCGTGCCGGCATAAAGCACGGCCTTGCCAGCCACTTGAGCATAGCTCAAGCAATAAATGTGATCATGAGTTATGCCCTTGTTTCTGGGCGTCCAGGTTTTGCCCAGATCGCTGCTGGCGTAGAGTGTGCCACCATGGGCGCCGGCAAACACCAACCCACTCGCCGGCTCGATCATCAGCGAACCGATATGGCAATCGGTTAGTGATTCGCGCACCACCTCCCACCTGTTGTCGCTCACTCTGCCGATCGTTGCCACGCCGCGCACCGTGCCAACCAAGACTTCCTGCGCTCGCTGGTGAGAAACGAACAGCGTGGTGCCGTTGGGTGATAGACATACCGCCATTTGCCTGCCCTCCTTATCTCTCGTGCGAGATGGTCGGAAACAATCGCCTTGTAATAGCATCCGCGGCTAAGCGGGTTTTGGGTTCTTCTTCCGCCAGCGATTTATATCTCTCTGACGCTCGGGGCAAACAGTTCCCCAATATTCGCCAGCCTTCTCGCCAGCACCTCATCCAACGAGCAAAGATCGGAAAAGTCTCAAAGAGACTTTATTCCTAGCATTTCAAACTTTGCTAGTGAAACACACTCCCACCGTCAACGACAATCGACTGCCCGGTCATGAAGTCACTGTCCGACGAGCAAAGAAATACCAGCGTGCCCATCAAATCGTCCGGCGTTTGCAGCCGCTTGATCGAGCGCTCTTTGAGCTGAAGCTCGGTCAACGCCTTGGGCGCATTCTGCCCCTCATGCTCGACTAAGCCCGGCGCGATAGCGTTAACGCAGATGCCATAAGCGCCAACTTCGCGCGCCAACGAACGCGTCATGCCGATCAGCGCGGCTTTCGAAGCAACGTAGTGAAGAAAGTTGGGCGTGCCCCAGTATGCGGTTGAAGAAGAAATGTTGATGATCTTGCCGCTCTTCTGCTCCTTCATCTGCCGATAGACCGCCTTGGCGCAAAGAAACGGACCCTTGATGTTAACCGCTGAAACTTTGTCCCACTCTTCGCCGCTAATTTCGTAAAACGGATGTCGTTGGATGTTGATGAAGATCGCCGCGTTGTTGACCAGAATATCGATTCGGCCGAATGCTTTCACGGCTTCAGCCGCCATTCTGTTCGTATCCTCTTCCTTCGACACGTCGATCTTGAGCGCGAGCGCTTTGCCACCCTGCGAGCGAATCTCACTGGCGACCGCGTCGCCGTCAAGAACGTCAGCGATAACGACCGCCGCGCCTTCTTTCGCCAAGCGCCGGCAGTACGCCGCACCGATATGACGCGCACCGCCGGTAACAATGGCAACCTTCCCAGCCAATCTCATGTCATCCCTTTCAGATGTTCACGAAAATCCACCGGATTCCACCAAGTTTTCAACCCGAGCGACTCAGCGATCACTTTCGCGGCGTTGTAGCCAGGCGCGCCAGTGATATTGCCGCCGGGATGACATGACGACCCGCAGAGAAATAATCCGTCAATCGGCGTCTTGTATTGACCCCAACCGCGGAACGGCCGATTCTCCAACGCTTGATCGCCGGAATATTCGCCGACCATCCAATCGCCGCAGTACATGTTCTTGTCATGGCGCTCGATGTCGAGGGGCGTGGTCGAATCGGTGGAGAGAATATTCTTCTCGTCGAGATTGGGCGCGAACTTTTGCCAGACGGCGAGTTGTTTCTTGAACCAATCGTCGCGCGCCTTGTCCCAATTCAGCGGATTGCCCCAAAGATTGTAAGTCATCAACTGCCACATGAACGCCGTCGCTTTGCCCGGCGGCGCTTGGGTTGGATCGTGAAACGACGGCGTCGCGCCATTCATGAACGGTTTGCGCGGCAACTGACCGTTGCGGCAATCCTCGAATAGATTCTGCAAGTCTTCGTAATCTTCCAAGCCAACGATGTGCATGAACGAGCCCGCGACTTCAGGATGTTTTTCCTCGGTTATATACCGTGGCCTCTCGTTGAGCGCCAGATTGGTCGCGAAGATCGGCGTCGTCTTGGAGAAACGAAAGCCGTCCGCCAGTTCGGCAAACTTGGTATCCAAATTCTCCCGGCCAACCAGTTTGATGAAAGTCTCCACCGGATTGACATTGGAGGCGATGAACTTGCGCGCCTTGATCACCGTGCCGTCTTCCAGCACCACCGCGGTCGCCTGCCCTTTCTCGACCAAAATGCGCTCGACGCCGTTGGCTTCGATGTAGTCGACGTGATTGTGCGACATCATGTGCGCCAGGTTGTCGCCTAGCGCGTGGGATGTGCCGCGGCACAACTGCGGATTGACGCCCCAGGCGATCATCGCCGGAATCAGATAACCGGTCTGGGGCGCGTCAAGTTCGTAGCCGCGCATGACACCGAGAAAACCGATAAACGCACGCACGCGCGGATGCTCGAAGTGTTTCAGCACGAACTCTTCCGGCGTGGTGTCGAAATATTTTAGATACTCCCGGCCTTCGACGGTTTTTTCTAACAGCGGTTTCTTTTCTGCGAATGGCAGGGGCACGGCGTAGGTCTCGGTGAAGACAATCTTCTGCACCACCGGCTGCCAGCGCGTCCAGATGTCCATGAAGGACGCGGCGTCTTTTTTGGAAAAACGTTCGATGGTCTCGACGGTTCTCTTAACGTCTGAGAACCAGCCGAGATAAGTCTTGTCGAGAAAATGATGCACCACGCCCGGATCGGGACGGTAATAGTGAATACCGAAGTTCTCCAACTCCAGATCCTTGTACCACGGCAGCATCATCAGTCCGCGGTGAAACACCGAGTGGATATTATGCCAGAAGCCGGCATAGTTGCGATCCTCGTGGGAATCGAGACCGCCGCCGACTTCCATGTTCTTCTCGACCACCATGATCTTCTGCCCGCACTTAGCCAAATAACCGGCGCAGATCATGCCGTTGTGGCCGGCGCCGATGACGACGCCGTCGTATTCTAATATTTTCGCCATAATTCCGTCATACCGGCGCGCGCCGGTATCCAGTTTGGAATGCAGTACGGGTTCGAAGAATGGATTCCGGCCTGCGCCGGAATGACCGATCAAAACTTCTCCTAACCCGCACCGAATTCATCCAGACCACAAAATCCTTCAAAGCTTCAGATCTTCTTTCATCGCCCGCCAGCAGTTATACCCCGAACCCGCGATCACCGCGTCGGCCGGATGCATTGCTACGCCAACTTGATAGAGCCCGGCAATCGGCGTGCGATAATCCGATATCTGCTCGATGGGCCGCTGCTCGCCCATCTGAGTCGGAATCTTTCGCGCGACCCAGACGGAACCGCGGCGCAGGTTCGGCCAGCGCTGCGACATGTAGAACGGCTCCATGGCAACTTTCATCTCGATGTTGTCATCGGTCAGATTGGTCGCATAGCCGCGCCAGATTTTTAATACCGCATCCATGAAGCCTTTCTTGAGCTTGACCCAATCCTGCGGTTGTTTTCCCTTCAACTGAAATGGCACTGGCATAAACAGCGAAGCGGTATGCTTCCCTCTTGGCGCTTGCAGCGGATCGAACGCGGTCGGACAGATCGCATGCAAACACCCATGCACGGGAAACTCGCCGGCGCGAATCTCGTTCCACATCTCGTCAATGTCTGATGGCTTCTCCGGTCCGATATTCACGTTCATCGCCTGAGCGACTGCCGGATCATTCGCTTCATGCAGCGCATAGCGAACCGGCGCTTTCAGAGCGAGATGCACCTGGAAGTATGAAAACTCGTCGACCTGAATATCTTTCACGCGCTCGACAAAAGTCCGCGGCAAATAATCCTCTCCGACCATTTCGACGAAGGTGGAATAGGGATCGCTATTCGACACCACCGCCAAGCGCGCCTGCCACTCGCGCCCATCGCGCAAGCGCACACCGACTGCCCGGCCGTCGTCGTTGACGAGGATTTTCTCAACGTGATGCACGGCGCGAATCTGGCCACCCGCGTCGACGTAAGCGCGCTGCAACACTTGCGCGATCGAATGGGAACCCCCGCGCGCCAACTCCGGCCGCTCATCGCCGGCGATCAACTTTAAGACTTCGATGCCGCCGCCGGCGTAGTCGACGCCGATTCCGCGCGGTATCGCCATCTGCGACAGCACCAACGTCTTCACCGCGTCGGCGTCAAAGAATTCATCCACCACTTCCCGTGGCGTCATACGCCATAGCCGCAGAAACTCGTCGCCATCCGGCTGGCTGGCCAATGATTGCAACGTGGCGGCGCCCGCCTGGGGCGCTTGATAATAGTAAGGAATCAAATAGTCGCGGATGCATTGGTGGAAGCGCCGATGCACTTGTCGCCAAGTCTCCCCGTCCTTGGTCGAAAAACGTTTGATCGAAGTAACGGTATTTTCCAGCGATTGGTGTTGGGATATCGAACTGCCGTCGCAAAAAAGCAGCGAACTGATCGCCGGCGGTGAAACGAACTCGGCATGGTGGCCATTGTCCCAGCCCAGCTCCCGCCAAGGCGGCGAGACTTCGCGATTGTCTTGAAAGTAGGCAAGCGTATTATGCCAGTAGCCGGGCCGGGTAATCTCTTCGCTCGCGAGCCGCCCGCCGTTTTCCAACCGGCTCTCGCAGATAACGGTCTTAAGCCCCGCTTTGGCAAGATAGGTGCCGAGAGCAAAATTATTTTGCCCCGCACCGATCAGGATAATGTCCCATTCACTATCAACCACGACGAATTCCTCTTCGAGATGAGAAGTGAAGAGTAAGAAGTTTGGGGTGGGAAACTCCTGACTCCTGACTCCTGCGCTATTGCAGGAATATCTTTTTATACTCCGCCATCTTCTGCGCGAACGCTTCTTTGTCCATGTCGATCATATCGACCATCTGAATCTTGTTGGCGTCGGGTAGCGGTGGATAGATGCCTTTGCGGGTGACGAATTCGCCGATGTTGGCCATGATCTTAAGGCTTTCTTCGCCGAGGAAATAATCGATGAAGACTTTGCCGGCATTGGGATGCGGCGCCTTGTTGGCCATCGAAATCGATTGGCCGTCGCCCATGAATTTTCCCAAGCGCACGTAATCGAGCGGCACACCGGTGCGGCCGTAAAAAACTACGTTCTTGAGAAAGGCGATACCAATGGGTGTCTCGCCGGTGGTGATGCGTTCGCCCGCCGGGGTCAGCGACGGAACCAGCAATGGTTTGGACGCGGCCAGGTCGTGAATAAACTTTTCCGCTTTCTCCTTGCCCATGATCTTGTGCAAGCTCGCCAGCCATTGGGCCGTCGTCGTGTGCAGACTTGGATCGGGAACCACGACCTTGCCCTTGTACTGTGGCTTGACCAGATCTTCGAGGGACTTCGGTCCATCGGCAGGTTTGATGATCCCGGTATGATAGACGACGCCGATCACCGTGCTGCGATAGGCCGGACCGAGTTCGGGATCGATGACGGTTTTGGGAAATGCCTTGGCCGCCGGCGAATCGTACTTCGCCAACAAGCCATCTTTTTGAATCAAGCGCAAAGTCGAAGTCGTGGTCAACACTAGGTCGGCTTGCGGTTTGCCGGCCCGCGCCTCAGCGCCAATCCGGTCGGTCACCTTGTTGGCGGCGTCGCGCCAGTAAGCCACTTCCAGTCCAGTCTTCTTTTTAAAAGCCGCCGACAGCAAATCCATGGTGTCGTTCTCCAGCGAACCATAGACCACCACTTTGCCGCCCTCTTTCTTCGCCGCGTCGATCAGCTTGGCATCCTGCGCCATCACCGGCGCCGCCAGCGCCAAAGTCAGCACGATCGCCACTCGGGTCGAACATTTCATACTCGACACCGATTCATCCTCCTGGAAATGGATTGAAATTAAATACGCCAGAGTTCATAACGGGTCCAATTGATTGTCTCCGCCGCCTGCCTCTGCTACCTTACTACATTATTAACTTATGACATCGCAAGAAAAGCTAAAAAAAATCCGCGAAGAGTTAAAGCAGCAATTCCTCGAACGCGCCGATGTCATCGACGGCTCCCTGGCTGCTTTGCTATCGGCACATCACTTACTGATCATCGGCCCGCCGGGCACGGCCAAGTCCATGCTCGCCGACGAACTGTGCCGGCGTATCGAAGGGGCCGACTACTTTCAGTGGCTGCTGACACGCTTCACCACGCCGGAAGAAGTTTTCGGCGCGGTAAGCTTGAAGGCCCTGGAGCAAGACGATTACCGCCGGGTGACCAGCCGCAAGCTGCCGGAAGCGCACATCGCCTTCCTCGATGAAATCTTCAAGGCCAACTCGTCGATCTTGAATTCGATCTTGACGCTGATCAACGAGCGGTTGTTTCATAACGGCAAAGAAGTCGTCAAAGTACCGCTGCTAACACTGTTCGGTGCCAGCAACGAGCTTCCCGAAGAGGAAGAGCTGACCGCGCTCTATGACCGCTTTCTCTTGCGTTTCGTCGTCGGCTACATCGCCGAGGACTTCCGTTTTCTGCGCATGTTGGAGTCACACAAGGCCGCCGAGCGCACCATCCTGACGCTTGACGAATTATCGGAGTTGCAAAAGCTGGCCAGCGCGGTGGCGATCCCGCCTCATGTCTATCGTGGCATCGCCGACATCCGCCGCGAACTCAACAAGAAGAACATCCTGGCGTCCGACCGGCGCTACCGCCAATCCCTGGCGCTACTGCAAGCCTACGCCTATCTCGAAGGTGAAAGCGAAGTATTCGAGAAGCATTTGTTTTTTCTCGAGCATGTGTTGTGGCGCGACCCCGCCGAGCATGAAACCGTGCGCAATACGATCCGCGAGTTACTGCTCGGCTACGAAGAAGAGATAACCGAGCTGCTCTACGAATCGCGGGAAATCCGCGAAGCGGCGTTCCAACCGGGCCACACCAGCGACGAACGCGCCCGGGCGCTGATCGAGTATCACACCAAGCTCAAGAACATCATGACCAAGGTCGACCAGATTAAGGACAAAGCCCAACGCATGGGCCGGCCGTTGGACCGGGTCAATTCGGTACGCGGCGAGATCGAGCAATTGCAAAAAGAGATGCTGGAGAGGTTCTAAGCGTTGAGATCCGAGTACCGAGCGTTGAGTTAAGAATGGCCAAGCATACCGCGCAAGTTATTGCTTGAAAGATCCATGCCACAGCCATCGCGCAAGAAGCCCGTCAAGCGAGTCTTCCAGCCGCTGCCGAAAAATACTTTTTGGATCGAACACGACGCCTACGATTGGCGCGTATGGGAACATCTGCGCAGCGAAGCGCCGTCGCTACGCGAGCTGGAATCGTCCGGCGCCAATCTCCTGCCCCACTTCGGCTCCCTGCTGCAAGATATTTTCTGCCTGCTGTTCAAATACAACATCAAGCATCGCGCCGACGCCGAAGTGCTGCCCAGCGCGCTGCTCAATCGCAATTTTCTCAACGCCATCCACAACGGCCCCCAGTATGAATTTCTCCGCGAGCAGACTTTGTTAAACGAAGCCCACGCCGGCCTGTCGACCTTGATCCTCGGCGAACGGCTGCTCGCGCTGGTGCGCGAAGAGAAGTTTCTCAACCGGCGCGACATGCGCGATCTGTGGGACATTCAAAAGCAGGAAGAGATCGTCGGCGAGAAAATCGAAGAGTACGACAACGCCGACACGATACCCGAAGACGAACTTTCGGAGCAAGGCAAAAAGGCGCTGCAAAAGGCCAAAGAAAAGATGGCCGGTGAAGTTCAAGGCGCCGAAGCGCTGCTGCGTCACAAAACCACTCAGCTCAAAGAAGATTTGAAACAGATCGAAGCCCAAGCGACCAATCGGATTCAGTCCGAAGCGATCAAGGTCGCGCAGCAGTTGGAAGACGCCACCGAAGAAGCGCAAACCTGGGGCAACACCATCGGCAGCGGTGAAAAGTCGCCGCCGGGGCAGAAATTGGAATTGGGCCGGCGGCTGGCCGGCAATGAGAAGTTGAAAAAGCTCGCGCGCATGGTCGGACGCATGAAACTGCATGCCCAAGGGCTACGCAAGAAAGTCTTCGAAAGATCTAATGAGGAGCTGCTCGAAATCGAGCAAGGCGACGCGCTCCACCGCCTGCTGCCGCACGAGATGCTGAGTCTGCACCATCCGCTGCTGCGCAAGGATTTTTTTCGCCGCTTTCTCGATCAGGAGCTGATTCAATATTCGCTGCGCGGCGTCGAAGAGAAAGGCAAAGGGCCGATGATCGTCTGCCTCGACGGCAGCTCGTCGATGTCCGGCGACAAAGAGATATGGTCTAAAGCCGTGACGCTGACGCTCTTGGAAATCGCCCGGAAACAGCGCCGGCTATTTCGCTCCATCTGCTTTTCGTCAGCCGACACGCCATTGCAAGTTCTCGACATGAATCCGCGCGACCGCTACGAAGTCGAGACCAAAACCGTCATGGATCTCGCCGAATACTTTCCCGGCGGCGGCACCGACTTTCAAACGCCGCTCGACGCCGCATTGGCTTGCCTGCGCGAGTCGCGCTTCAAAAAAGGCGACATTATTTTCATCACCGACGGCGAATGCCAGGTCGATCCTGAGTGGGCAGAGAAGTTTCGCGAGGAAAAAGAAAAACTCGGCTTCTCGCTGTTTTCAATCCTTATCGACATGGGGCCGGCGTCACTAGGCACGCTGAAAGAATTCAGCGACCGCATCTCGACGATCAAACAGCTAACGGGGGAAGAAGTAAAAGAGATTTTCGTAAAGTTCTAAACCTTCAATCTAGCGATCCGTCGACTCTTAGCTCCTCTTTCCTATTCCCCCTTTGGAAAAGGGGGATCATGGGGGATTTGCTGCGGTGCGGGGAGGTTTTCTTCACAACAATTGAGCTATGAACGAAATAACAGAGCCGCATGAACGCAAGATAATCTCCCCTATCCCCTCTTTTCCAAAGAGGGGAAGCGGAGACGCTACTTCCTCGTAATCTCCTTCATCAACCGCATCCACTTGTCGAGCCGGTCGGAATATTCTTCGGTGGTTAACCCCTTCTCAGGATAGAATTTTTCGAAGCCATAATTTTTCGCGCCGCTGCTGGAGGCGAAGGTTTCGTTGAATACCTTCTGGACTTGTAGCGCTTCACGCGGAGGTCATCCTTTGGTCCGGAATACACTTCGACACAGGCGCTATTACCTACAGCGCACCATCACCGCGTCAAAATATCTTCGAATCACTCCGTCACCGCACTACATGTTTTTGTAAATGTAAATACATGTAAAGTTAGTTGACAGTTATCACTCATTGTTATAGTTGCTCTAACCCCGCATCGCGTAAAGATTTTTCAACTGAATTGAGAAAGAAATAAATCACGTAGAAAAAATGTAAAGATAGTTTACAAAATTTTAGATGCACTCAAAATTCAAGCTGTTGAAATCACGCAACTTAAGTCTCTGGCCTAAGATTTGCTCGCTTAGCACTCCAAACACGAATTAGGAGGTCTGCATGAAATTAGATTGGAACAGAATGGAGCGACCAACGACAAACATGAGAAAGGCGTTGACAGCTTTGTTTGTTGGGGCGTTCACGCTCTTCGGAATGGGTACGGCACAAGCAGGGCTCATCGGTCGCACCATTGGGGTCGAAACACTATTCCCGACCATCGGAACGGTCTGCTGTGGCTCAGGTACAGCGGTGGTAGGCGCCGGAGTCGAGTTTCCTACCGGAACGTTTCCCGACTATAACCCCAACGCGTTTGTGGACGTAAGCGATCTCCAGATCGATTATGGGCAGACCGAGGGTACGTTTTATAGCCCTGCCACTTTTAACGGCCTAAGATTTTTTGATGTTCTAGGCACGATCCCGGACATAATCGGCGTATCCATCAATGGAGCGACCAATCTTGCCGGCTTCAACTCGAGCATGCTCTCTTTCGATGCCAACAACATTTACATCAACATGCAAAACATCTCGGCACCTGCCGCTCACCTCGTCAGGCTCGATGTCCAGCTTGCTGCGGTTCCCGAGCCCGCCACCATGCTTCTCCTCGGCTCCGGACTGGCCGGTCTGGTCGCCATGCGCCGCCGCAACACTGTCTAGCTCAATAGGCTGTAGAAAATAGAAACGGCGACCTACGGGTCGCCGTTTCTGTTTCAGATTACCAGAGTGGGGCTGAGTGTCAGTAGCGGCAACGGTGCGAGACATTTAATAATTTAATTCAAAACGATGCAGGGTCGTGTGGCCGACACGAACGAACCAAGTCTGCGAGTTTGGCCACCTCGCGGCAAGAGTATCCGAGGCGGTTAGCGCGTCGTCAGCCACTTCGCATTGTCCCGAATCGATGTCGATGGCGACAACTTTGCCTTCGTTTCCGTTTTCAACTAGCGCACGTATGGTCCTTTCGTAAAGCTCGTTGCCACGTCTGGCAAACTCGTCATGACCGTAGCGCGGCTTCTGCTTCGTCATGATCCTATCCTCCGTCGAATTCCCCGTTAAGATAACCTTCAACGCTCGTCGAGCGCAATGGTATTCAACCTAGCCGCCACTACTTCCGCGTGATCTCCTTCATCAACCGCATCCACTTTTCTAACCGGTCGGAATATTCTTCTGTCGTCAGCCCTTTTTCGGGATAGAATTTTTCGAAGCCGTAATTCTTCGCGCCGCTGCCGTAGGCGAAGGTCTCGTTGAACATTTTCTGGCCGGTGGGGCTGATCAGAAAATCGACCAGCAACAATCCCGCGTGGGGATGCTGCGCATTCGCGGAGATGCCGACGCTGCCGGCATTGGCCACGGCCAAGTCGAGCGCGTGCCACGCGATCGGCGCGCCGTTGCGCGCGGCGTGGGCGACGTTGGTGGAAAAACCGACGAAGGAGGACGGCACTTCGCCGGATACGATCAATTCATTGAAACCCGGCCCCGACGCGCCGTGCAGCGTGACCTCTTGGTCTTTTAATTTGCGCACGAAGCCGTCGCCCTTGGCGTAAACCATCGCGCCGATTTGCCGCGCGCTGCTTTCGTCGTTGCTAACCGCCATCTTTCCTTTGAGCGCGGGCTTCAATAAATCGTCGAATTTTCTCGGTAGCAAATTGGCAGCGACGGCATTCTTGTTGTAAGCGAAACCGATGTACGATTCGCGATCAGTGGTCCAATACACCAAGCCGTTTTTGGCTTTCTCTTTGGCGCTGTCCGGAAAAGCTTTCAAATGCGGCGAGAAGTACGGCGCAAAAAACTGCTCATCGCGAAGCGACATCAAAGCGCCTGGCGTGCTCTCGATGGTATCGACGAGAAACCGGCGCGCCTTGTGTTCGGCTAGCGCTTTGCTGAGCAGCTCGATGCCGCCGGCGCGATAGACTTCGACCGTTACACCGGGATATTTAGCTTCGAAGATTTTGGCAATGTCTTTCGAAGGAACCAACGACGTGTACCAAACAACCTTGCCTTCTCTCTTGGCTCCGTCGTAAAGAATCTTCTCGCGATCGGCGCGCGCGTAGGTCGCCAGTTCGCTGACGCTCTTGGCCGTCTGCCCCCAAGCGCCGTTAGCCAACATGCACAGCATCACTGCAATAAGCGCAAAATTCATCATCCGAAAATCCCTTACCCCTTACTCCTCACCCCTTACGCTATCTTCTTCCGCGGGTACATGGCATCGATCATCGCCCGTTTATGAAACAGCGGCGTGCCCAAATACTGATAGAGCGCATGGGCGAGCACGCTATGCGCCATCAATACATGCTTGTAGTCGGTGCCGGCGCCGGCGAAGACCATGTGCGAAAAATGGCAGGACTGATAGTAGGCTTCGCTCGCCACCGCTTTGGATTGATGCGCGCCGGCCGTGGCCGCAATAGCGGAATCGATCTTCCATAGCGTCTCGTAGGTTATCCAACGCGCGCCGTCGAGATGGATCGAAATATCGACACAGTGATCCTGCACGCGCTGAAAGCGGCCGATGGGCTGACCGAAGACAACGCGGGTGCGGGTGTACTCGTTGGTCATTTCGAAAATCTCTTGGCAGGCACCCACCTGGTAGGCACACAGAATCGGCAAAGCTTTGATCAGCGCCGCTTCCAGCACCGACCAGCCCGAATCCACCGCACCGATGAGTGCGTCCGCTCCGACGGCAACTTTATCAAAGCTCACTTCCGCCGCGCCGATCATGAAGCCCGACACCGGCTTGACCGTAACCCCCGGCGCATTGCGATCGACTAATGCTAGTATAACGCCGCCGCTGTCGGTGCGTGCGGCGCAAATAAATTGGCTCGCGGCGTCGCCGTCCTGGACATAGCGCTTGGTGCCGCTGAAAGTAAATCCGCTAGCCGTCTTGCTGGCGCGGGTCTGCACCGATTTCGGCCCGAACTGAATCGGATCGTCGGAGAGCGCTGGAATCACGATGGCGCTGCCATCGCAAATCTTCGGCAACCAGGATTTTTGCTGCGCCGCGCTGCCGCCTTCAAGAATCAATTGCGCCGCCAACACACCGCAAGAAAAATACGGACCGGGCAAGGGACCTCGGCCAAGCTCCTCAAAGACCACGCCGCAGTCGGTAGCTGACGTTCCCCCGCCGCCAAACTCGTCGGGAATCATCATGCCCAGCCAACCGACACCCGCGGTCTTTTTATATAGCTCGGGAAGATGGGCGATTTTCTTTTGATACCAGTCAGTGATGACATGAGACGGCGCTTCGGCCTTCAAAAAATCCCCCGCCACCTTCTTCATCATATTTTGATCGTCATTTAATTTGAGATCCATGACATTCTATCCTCTTTGCGTACTTTGCGTTCTTTGCGGTTAATCAATCCCCGTCATAACTCCATGGGCGCGATGACTCGCGCCCCTACACCTTTTCTAAACCGTGGTCGGCGCGTCTTCCTGGGACGGCCGGCCCAAACCCAAGCGCCGCGCGATGATCAGCCGATCGGTATCCAACGTGCCGCCGCCATGGAGCCAACCGGGGCCGCTGCGCACGGTGTATTCGAAGTCGGCTACTTCGTGCACCGAATCGTCAGGATTGAGCGCGTCATAGCCGCAGATCTTTTGCACCCGCTCGGCATTGCGCAAGCGCACCATGCGCTGAAAAAAGAGATATTGCGGCCCGCCATAGGAATGGGGCAGCTTGACATAGCGATGCCAAAAGTTGCGCAATCCCATCAAGCGCTGGACATCGAGATCGATCAGCATCTCGGCGAGCACATCGCGAACGTCTTGATCTTCCATGATGCTTTCGCCGTCGAAGTTGGTCTTCTGGCAGTGCGTGATCAAGCGCGCGAACAACGGATGCTCGGCGACGCTGCCGCCGCCGCCATGTTCGAGTTCAAGATAGCTGTTGGCAACCTTCCAGCCGTTGTTCTCGCCGCCGACTAGATACTTGGCCGGCACGCGCACGTTATCGAAGAACACGGCATTCTTGATGCCCATCATCAAGTGCATATGCTGAATGGTGATGCCGGGAAGAGTCGCCGGGATGTAGAGCCAGCCCAAGTTTTCATGGCGCTTACCGGCGGGATTGGTGCAAACAAATGTCCAAAGAAAGTCCGGCGGTAAGTGATGGCCGACCAAAACTTTTTGGCCGTTGACAATGTAGTCATCGCCGTCGCGAATCGCCTTGGTCTGGCAGTTGGCGACATCGCTGCCGCCCTGCGGCTCGGTGAGGACTTGCCACACCGCCAACTCGCCGCGCATCATCGGCGGTAGGAATTCCGCCTTCTGCTCCTCGGTGCCGAACTTCATCAACGCCGGCGCCACCAAACGCGACAGAGTGTAGAAAACCGAACCGAGCGATAAGCCATATTTGTCGATCTCGGTTTCCAGCACGAACTGATGATCGAGGCTCAAGCCGGCGCCGCCGTATTTAATTGGATAGGTTGGGAACAGCCAGCGCTTGGCGCCTAACTTTCCGGCCAACGCGCGGCGGAATTTATACTCCTCGGCATTTTCCCGCGTCGACCAGTTACCTGACCAACGCAGATGCTCGCTGCCTTTCATGTTTTCCACTAACCAAGCGCGCACCTCTTGGCGAAACGCGCTGATCTCCGGTGTATCCGCCTGTAAGCTGAAGTCCATTAAATTATCTCCTCTCTCATCGTTTCTTCATTTTCTCAGAAAACCTAAACATTGACGCAAGCGTGCTGTTCCGTGTTCGTGACTCGTGATCATGCTCGTCATCGGACGAACACGAACCACGACCACGACCTACACATCCCACTCCCCCGCCGTCAGCCGGGGAATGATCGGATGCAAAATCCGATACGACAATCCCCACAGCCGATGCGCGCCGATTTGATAAAACGAAACCCGCTGGGATTTTTCCCAGGTTGGGAAACGGTCGATCATCTCATCGTGGGCGCCAGGGCGCGTCAGGTCGCTGAGTTTCACATCGATCAGCTCGGCGATCTCGCGCTCGGCCAGCTGCCACCGCTCCGGCAGAGTGATCCGCGCGAGATAGGGAAACACCCGGTAACCGGTGGTGCGGGTTTGTTCCATGGGCAACTCAGCGAGCACGTCATGGCGCGGCACGGTCAAGCACAACTCTTCGCGCAATTCGCGCAAGGCAGTGTCGAGCATGGTTTCGTCCTCGGGGTCATATTTGCCGCCGGGAAAGGCGATCTGGCCGCCATGCACGCCGCCGGGATTGCGCAAAATCATCACGATGTGCAACTCGCCGTCGCTGTTTCGGTAGACCGGAATCACCACGGCCGCATCGATCATGCAACTCTCCTCAAGCAAGTATGTACTACAGGAACTGGTGCTGCCGCAACGAGATTTTGCCAAGAGATTTTATGAATAAGCTGTGATAAGAATCACGACGAAAGGCGGTGTCATCATGGACAAGCAGCCCAACTTCCTATTCATCATCACCGACCAGCACCGCGCCGATCACCTCGGCTGTTACGGCAACTCGGTGGTGAAAACCTCGAACATCGACCGGCTCGCCCAAACCGGCACGCGCTTCGACAACTTCCACGTCGCCACGCCGATCTGCATGCCCAACCGCGCGACGATCATGACCGGGCGCATGCCGTCGCTTCACGGCGCCCGCCAAAACGGTATTCCCCTGTCATTGAAGGCGACCACCTTCGTCGAAATCATGCGCGCTGCCGGCTACGACACCGGCCTCATCGGCAAGTGTCATCTGCAAAGCATCAGCGGCAACCTTCCGACCATCGGTATGCCGACAGCCGATCCGAACAAAATTCAGCCGCCGGAAAATCTGCGCGAAGCCGACAGCAGCTGGCCGAGCCACGGCCGCTACGACCAGGAACTGCGGTCGACATGGTTGAACGATGCGGCATTCGAACTCACGCTCCCCTACTACGGTTTCAACCATGTCGAACTTGCAGTCGGCCACGGCGATGAGATTGTCGGACACTATTATCGCTGGCTCAAGCAACGGCGCGCCGACGCCGATTCACTGCGCGGGCCGAAGAATCAATTGCCGGGCAACAACCGTATCGCGCCCCAGGCCTGGCGTACGGCGGTTCCCGAAGAGCTTTATCCCACGGCCTACATCGCCGAGCGGACGATCAAATATTTGGAGAACTATGCGCGTAGCGACCGCTCCAAACCGTTTTTCTTGCAATGTTCCTTTCCCGACCCGCATCATCCGTTCACGCCGCCGGGTCGGTACTGGGAGATGTACGATGCCGATCAGATCAGCTTGCCGCCGTCATTTCATTCCAGCGAGCGGCCGATTGTCGGCCATTTACAAAAACTCTACGACGAGCGCGCCGCCAACAATGCTAATCGCGACGGTCAACGCACTTTCGCGATTAGCGAACAGGAAGCGCGCCAAGCCATCGCGCTAACTTACGGTATGATCACCATGATCGACGACGCCATCGGCAGCATTTTCGCTTGGCTAAAAACCCTCCGCCTCGATGACGACACCGTGGTCATTTTCACCAGCGACCACGGCGACTTCATGGGCGATCATCAATTGTTGTTGAAGGGCGCGCTGCACTATCGCGGTCTGGTGCGCGTGCCGTTCATCTGGAACGATCCGGCTCTGGAAAACCAAGCGCCGGTCAACGACGGCCTGTGCGGCACCCTCGACATCGCCAACACGATCCTCGATCGCGCCGGCTTGGCGGGACATAACGGCATGCAAGGCGTCAGTCTGCTGCCGGCGGTCAATGGCGCCCCCACCGGCCGCGACGCGCTGGTCATCGAAGAGCATCAACGGCGCGGCTACATGGGATTCAAAAATAATTTCCGGGCGCGAAGTTTGATCACCAAAGAAAATCGCTTGACGATTTACGAAGGCGTCGATTGGGGCGAACTCTACGACTTTGCCGCCGACCCTTACGAGCAGAATAATTTATGGAATGAACCGGGCAGTCAGAAACGGCGCCATGAATTGATCGAACAGTTGGCAAGAAAGCTGATGGAGCAATCCGACAGCAGCCCGCTGGCGACGCATCATGGACCGTAACTTTAGTTTTTAGTCTTGAGTGTTTAGTTTTGAGTTGTGAGAAAAGAGCCGACCTCGTTTGATTGAAACTCAAAATTAATAACTAAACACTAAAAACTCTCGTCTACGCTTTTATCCCTGAAGCAACCCACGCCGGCATCGGCAGCTCGACGACATCGCCTTTGGTATATTTCACTAGCGCCGCGCGCATTTCTTCGCGAATCTTATCGAGCACCGTCGGTTTCTGAGCGTGCAGCAAGCCCGCGGTGCGCACGGTGCTGTCCTTCATGACGTTGAACAAGCCGTCACCCGCGGGCAAGCGCCACACTTGCGCCACTTTGACCACCGTCGGCGATTCGAAGCCGGCGACCAACAGACCGCGGGTACATTCCTCGGGATCGGAGTAACGAAAAAACGGCGGCCCTTCAGGCAATTCGACGCGCGGCTCGCCGTGCAGTTCCACCGCGCGCAGGACGATGCCGAAACCGATGGTCTCTTCCGGCTTGGCCCAAACCGAAAACGCGAAGCGGCCGCCGCTGCGCAGAATCCGCAGTGCTTCGAGCAGCGCGACTTCAGGCTGGCCGAGATGGAGAATGCCGAAATTCATCGCCGCGCCATCGAACAAACTATTTCCCAGCGGCAATTTCTCCGCGTCGCCCTCGCGAAACTCGACTCCCGCTTGCAGTTTCTTGGCGTGCTCGACCATGGCGGCGGAAAAATCTACGCCTAGCACCGTCGCGCCGCGCTTGGCGGCGGCGGCGGCGGCGTAGCCGGGCCCGCTAGCGATGTCGAGAAAGTTCATGTCCTTCTTCAAGCGCACGGCGTTAAGCAATGGCTCGATCGCCTGACCGGTCAAACTACCGAAGGCTTCATGATAGCCGCTGGGAATTTTCTGCCAGCCGGCATGTTCGAAACTCTTAAATTTTTCTGGTTCAAGGATCATAGATTGGTTACACTCGTTAAACCGCCCAATGGACTTGCAAGTTTATAGCATGGACGGCGGCGTAAAGGAATTTCACCTTGACCGCGGCAGCGCTTTTCTTTAGTGTCGGCACGCGGAGGAAAAGCATGAAATTTACGCGGGCGATATTTTTTTCGGTGCTGCTCTTGGCAGCGACGGCTAACGCGGCTCAACCGATCACTAAAGTGATCATGACCAGCGGCTCGTTCAGCGAGCGCGAAGCCGCCATGTACCTCGCTCAGGATCAGGGGATCTTTCGCCGTTACGGTTTGGAGCTGACCTTCGTCACCGTGCGCAACGGCCCGGTCGGCATGGCGGCACTCGCCTCGGGAGAAACCCAACTCCATTCCGGTTCCGCCACCGGCGCCGTGTTGGGCTCCGCCGCCGAAGGCATGGATATCGTCTTCGTCGCCGGCATCATCAACAAACTCATCGGCAACATCATGGCGTCGCCAAAAATCAAAATGCCCGCCGATCTGAAAGGCAAGACCATCGCTGTCACCAGCGCTAGCGGCGGCAGCTGGATGTTCACCACCTTGGCGCTCGAATATTGGGGATTGGATGCCAAGCGCGACGCCATTACCATGCGCATACTCGGCGACGAATCGGTGCGCAGCCAAGCGCTGCTCAACGATAGCGTCGCCGCGACGCATCTGGGCTACACCTTCTCCGCGCCGCTGATCAGCAAGGGCTTCACCAATCTCGGCGATCTCGCCAAGCTACCGATTCCCTTCCAAAGCACCGGTGTGCTGACCACCCGGCGCTACATGAACTCGCATCCCGAAGTGATTGAAAATGTTTTGCGCGGCGTGATCGACGCTCTGCAATTCGTCGAAAAACCGGAAAACAAACCGGCGGTGCTGAAAAGTTTGATGAAGGGACTGCGGTTAAAAAATATCGAGCAAGCGATGGAAGGCTACGACACTCTGGCGAATATCTACGAAAAGAAAATTTACCCCCGACCCGACGGCGTGCGCAACGTCATCCGCCTGCTCGGCCAGACCAACGAGAAAATCCGTAAACTCAAAGCCGAAGAATTAGTCGACGACCGGTTTGTCAGGAAGCTAGAGAAGGAAGGCCGGTTCTAGCAATTCGAGTGAACAGCGCTCTACTGCCGAGCTCTGGCGTCCTTCACGACCGCGGCGAGGGTGTCGTTATAGAGGCGCATTATCTCGTTGACCATGGCGGTAACCTGAGCGGCGTCGGGCTTGTCCGGCATGAGCGCCTTTTCGATAGCGATCATGTTTTTTTCGATCGCTACATAGGAGTCGGCGTTGCGCGCCTTAATCAGATCTTCGATGCCGTCCCAACTGTCGTCGAAGGACTGAAAGGATCTCCGCGCCTTGGCGAAGTTGCCGGCCTTCAAGGCGGGCGGCACTTCGCGCAAATGCGCGCGCACGATGCGCAGCCGGGCAACTTCGTCATAAAACGAATTGAGCGGCGCCATCGGCACAAACAAGCCGATCATCTCATCGAATTTGGCGAGCATCGCCTGAACATCTGCGATCAGCGGCGCCAGATTCGGATTGGCGCCATCTAGTGCTTTGGTGATGCGCGGCTGGAAGTCATGTTCCAGAACTTCGTACATCGCCTTGCTGCGAGTGTTGACGTAAACTTCGATACCGTTCCACGCCGAGTCGAAGGCCTCGAAGGCTTCCTTCGCGCGTGCAACATCGCCTGCTTTCAGAGCCGCGATGGTATTGACCAGAGTCGGCCGCATGGCCTTGATGCTGCTGACCTCGAAACGCTCAGCTTGCGCCGACGCTTGTCCCGCTGTACCGGCCACCGCCAGCGCTACGACAATCGCAAAGCCAAGGCGGCGAATTTTTTGCATCATATTTGGGTTATTTTCGGCTTAAGATGATTTGTGAGATCCACAGCGCTAAGGCATTTCTTCGAGCAGCCTGCCAAATCCGATCTTCTTTTGTCGAATATGTAGTCGTTTCTGCACAGACCATACCCGCGCCGGCACCGAGTGAACCACCGGCACCTGCAAATCTTCTTCGAGTAGGTGAACGATATCCAAGCAGCGCCAGCCGGTGCCGAGCATGTAGATGCCGTCGGCGTCGGGATGCTTGAGAAAGGCCTGGCGCGTGTGACCGTAGATTTCCGTCGAGGCTAGGCGGCCGACATCGGCGAAGTCGACTTTCATGCCTTCCATCGCCAGCACTTCGAAGCCAGCGCTCTGGAAATAGCGCGTGAACATGTCGTTGATGCTGCCGACAAAGTAAGTCACGCCGACGAATTTCTTGACGCCGAGCGCGCGCAACGCCTCGACCTGGGTCTGCGCCGCGGTGACGATGGGAATTTTAAATTCTTCTTCCCACTCTTTGGTGATCTTCGCCTCGCCCTGGAAGCCGTGGATCATGAAGGGCGGCGCGCCCTCGGGATGGATCAAGTCGACGCCCTCTTTAGCCAGCTCGGCGACTTTTTCATGGACGGCGTTAAGCGCAGCGCCAAACTCCTCTTCCGTGCCGCGCTTGAAATCCAAATACACCGGCACGACGCCAACGCCTTCCGGCATCAAGCGAATGAATTCCTCTAGCGATCCCGGCCGATGGGTCGGTTTGACGACGCCGACCACACCGCGCCAACTGGTAAAAACCATAAATTGGAGTCCTGTTCAAAAAGGAAAGTTAATTGATCGTCTGTTAACTTGCGGCAGCGTCCGATCCTGAGTTCGACCACACTATAGGCTCGACCGATATCACCTGGATGCGCCCACAAGTAAACGACGCTTCATGCTTTATACCAGTGCCACCCCAGTCCACGGAGAATAAGTTTTTCTTCAAGTTTTTCGAAAACAGATACTTGATACCCAGACCGACGATCGGGTTTTGATGATTGAAACCGTCAATTTCAAAGTCCTCAAACTCCTCGAATCGAATGACAGCTTCAGTCGGTTTTCGCTCTGGAGCATCGCCAGAATAGCGGAAGTCAAAGACGTAAAAAGTCGCTGTAAGCCTCGGAGGTATGCGCTGATCCCATTTCCCCGTCTCTAGAACCCACCAATGATTGCCTCTATCCAAGTTGAGGGCTAAGACCTCCGCGTCTTCAAACGATGGCCATTCGCCAAAGCACTCTATTAGAAGATCTGCTCCTTCGATTGCGGCGACGACCTCGGGAGGCGTAAGTTCTTCGACAATGCGCTCGTCCCATGGTTTGTTAATCATACGTTCTTAGCCACACTAACAAAAAGATATGCTTCACTCATCTACCACGCTACGAAGAGCACACTGCGATAGCCGAACACTGTTTAGCAACTACGCTCGATTCTTGAACAGATCAGGAAATTTAGCTCTCATCTTGACCCGATAATCCTCCGGCACTTCGACGACTTTGGGGAACTCGCCCTTCAGCTTACGGTTATATGGCTGGCAAGCGTCAATCAAAATACGATTGTTGAAATTGCCCGGCAAGAACATCGGATCGCGTCCCGACGACCACGCCTTCTGCACTAGATCGATGTCGGTCATCGGATCGAAGCGCGTGCCCATGGCCCACAGCACTTGATCGATGTCCGAGCAATCGACATCGTCGTCGACGACGACAGTCCACTTGCCGTTGTAGGCGCCGGCCATGCAGTTTGACGCGACGTGAAGCACGTTGCGCGCGTGGCCGGGATAGCGCTGGCGGATTTGGATCGCGGTGAAACGCGTCGCCGGAGCGCCTTCGTGATTCCACACACCGAGGATCTCTGGCAAGCCGCAAGCTTCCAGCGCGTTCCAAATTTCCGCCGCGCCGGCGATACCTTTAAGCAAACCGGTTTCATCCACCGGTTTGTGTTGCGGCGCGCAGGTAAGGATCGGATTGTTGCGGTACATGACGGTCTTGACGTTGAGATAGGGCCGCGGCACGACGTCGTCGGAATAATATCCCATCCACTCGCCGAACGGCCCTTCCGGCTGCGATTGCCCCGGCACCGCCTCACCTTCGATGACGATCTCGGCGTCGGCGGGAATCGGAAAACCGGTATAAGGCCCCTTCACGACTTCCACCGGCTCGCCACGAATCCCGCCGGCGAAATCGTATTCAGACACGCCGGAAGGCAACGGGCTGGCGGAAAGCATGTAGAGCAACGGATCTTGGCCGCAGACAATCGCGAACTTGCAGCTCTGGCCGCGCTCGAAATATTTGTCGCGGTGAATCCTGCCATGTTTGCCTTCGGTGATCTGACAGCCAATCGTCTTGCCGTCGTAAACTTCGCAGCGATAAGCGCCGAAGTTGTACCAGTCTGCGTCAGGGTCTTTGGTGATGCACATGTCGGCGGTGCCGATGTAACGATGGGTGTCGCGTTGATGATGGATCGGCACCGGCAACTTGAGCACGTCGACCTTGTCGCCTTCCAAAACGTTTTCGAAGATCGGCCCGGTCTTAACCATCTTGGGCTTGAGCAGCTTCATATCGGTCATGACGTGGTGATACGCCTTGACGATGTCCGACTTGTGCTCGTATTCGAGCGGCAAGCCGAGGGTCAGGGCGACACGCTTGATGGTCGAGAATTGGCCGTACAATGTGCGGTAGCCTTTGGGATAACCCGGCACCTCGTCGAACACGATGGCCGGCGCTTTGCCTTTGCCGCCTTCGGTAAGCATCTGCGTGATCGAACCCATCTCACGGTCCCAATGGGCGCCGTTGACCGTCAACAGCTCACCCATTTTTTCCACCTGCTCGATCCAGTCGCGTAATCCGCGATATGTCACCGTGCTATGAGAAGCGCCAATACGTTCCGGACGTGCCATGAATTCCTCCTAAAAAATGCGCAATGAATGAAGTCGTGTCACCTTACGTTTCACCTCAATTATTGTCAAGAAAGTGGGCTGCGATGACTTGTCGGCACGGCTCAACAATGTTATGAACGCGAATCGTCGCCAGCGTGGCGCGGCTTACTTACGAATTGCAACGTGAGGTTTCCATGGCGGCAAGAAAATCTTACGACCAGCCACTGCGCGTTATCGGCCAATCTCTGGAAGCCCAGCGTATTGGAATTTTCGAACTGCGCCTTCAGGGCGAGGGTTTCGTGGTGCGCGGTGAACCTGAAGAAGAAACCTCGCTCTTGGCCAAGCTGGTCAATTGGCAGAAACGCAATCGCAGCGCCGGTCTCAACGGTCCGCTGGTCTTCACAACCCAAGACCTCGACGAACTCGAACGCCAAGGCCGAAGCCGGCGCAGCAAGCCGAACCGGCTGCCGGACTTTCATAGTCTGCCCAACACCCTGCGCACCGTAGGATCGTATCTGGAAGAGAAAGGCGCGGAGCTGATCGAACTGCGCAAGAAGGACCTGAGCATCACCCTGCTAGCCAACAACAAAGCCGGCCACCCGGAATTCGAAGAACGCGGATTGGCATGGTTTTACGATCTGTTTGTCGATCTCCACGGCAAGCGTAAACCAAACAGTCAGAGTTAGACGGCAACGAAGAAAAGCTTTCACCACAGAGAGCCTAGAGGTCACAGAGGTTTCAAGAATGAATTTTCTCCGTGGTCTCTGTGCGCTCTGTGGTGATTCAGTCTTTTCATGTTTCTCTGTGGCACTTCCGAAGTTTCGTCATACCGGCGTAGGCCGGAAGGTGGATTCACATTTGAAGTGCAACAGGTCACGAGTAAATACCTCAGCCGGGGTTTGGTAGTTAAGACACTTTCTCGGAGTGTGATTATAGCAACGGACCAGCGAGAGCAAGCGCTCATCGGAAAG
>SHYW01000081.1 GCA_009692615.1 Deltaproteobacteria bacterium
CCTCGGGAAAAAACATTCCTGAGAAGATTTTGCCGATGGCTATCGGCCAGGCTATTCAGGACGTTGAAGTCATTCGCTGACGGCGTGAGCGCAGCCCCTGCGCGGTACAACTCGGGCGGCGCCGAAGGACCGGTCAAACCCTCGGTTTGATAATCAAAATCCCGACAATCGATTTGTGCCGGCGCAGGACTTGGCCGCGCCAGATGCGAGTGAAATCCAGCATCCGGACTAGCGGCAGATAGACTATGCTCAACCGCCGGGTCGTCCTCATGACAACAGCGCAACACCGCCCACGCCGCGCTGTAGTAAAGAAGCGTCGATGAAAGGAACGTGGCCAGGAAAGCTTTTAGTTGCCGGTTATTCATACCTGAGATTGAATGGAGCACGATTTATGCCACGACATTTTCATAACCAACCCATAGGACTACGCCAGCAAATCTTCGCGCAATTGCGAGAGCGCCACTGAAATATTTGCAAATGTGCGAACAGTTCCACGGCACTTTCATTCTCCCGAAGAAAGTTTAACGTGAGCCGCCGCCCTGGAAGCGGATGGCAACGACGGTTCTTGTGGAAGCAAGCCTTGGCGCAAAGCTTCAGCATATCCGCTTCGTAGAAAACGTATGAGCAGTATCCACAAGAATATCAGCCCCACACAAACGAAATGGACGTAGCGCCTGTAGCTACCTAGTGAAGCCAAACTCACGAGCAGAATAATAAAACCGGCGCTGGCATCGCCGACTCTTTCGACCACGACATCGAGAAAGGTCTTGATGGATTTTAGTACGCCTGTCGGCACGGCCATATAGATGATCTCCATGCAGCTGCGGTGAATGCTGTTGCGTAGCGTGGCGTCGGCGATTCGCGTCAGCGCGGCGGCAATCAGGCCGGGCCAAATCATGATCGCCAAAGCACCCGTCAACAGCATAACCGGCGTCACATAAAGGCTCGCACTGAGGCCCAGCTTGCTCAGTGTCTTGCCGGTAAGAATCAGCTGCGAGAATAACGTCGCCACGCTGAGCCAGCCGTAATAAGAGCTGAAAAAGCCGGCGAGAGCCAATTTGGACGGGTAAATTTCTTTCGCCGCGGTCTTGAGCTGGAAGTCGATTAACGTCGAAACCACCACGGACACCAAGATCACCGTGGCGATGGTTTTGAGATAAGGAGAGCCGGCGAGACGCGCGAAGATATTTTCGCCATTTACCGTATCCCTCTTAGGCGATACAAATTCCGTCGCAGATGGCGCGTCTCTCAACCTTCGCTGAGTTATGCACAGCAAAACGGACGCCGCCACGTACAGACCTCCGACAACCCAGAGCAAGTGATTGCTCTCGACCGAAAGGTGAACGCTCCACTTGGCGCCGAAGGCCGCCACTACGCCACCGATGGTTCCACCCGCGGTAAGCAGTCCGAACAAGCGCTTGCCTTGGTCTGGATTGAACATCTGGTTGGCTAGCGTCCATAGCTGGGCTACCGCGATAACACTCGCCATCGCCGACCAGATGTAAAACGCATAGTGACTCCAGGCTGGATCGATGTAGGTTAGGAGAAACCAAAAGCCGGCGATCATGAAAACAGTAAGCGTGTTGGTTGCCAAAATGAGCCGGACAAGGGAGACGTGCGCGGTATATCTCGTGTACGTGGCAATAATCACGCCGGCGCAGAGCGCAACCAGAATATAAAGATAGGGCAGTTCCGAAGCTGAATGGTGGCCGAGAAATATGCTATCGCGGAGGATCTTGATGAGATTGTTGGCCGCGATCAGCAAGAAAAGCAGCGCGGCCATCACGCCTAAACGATAGCCCTCCTGCCAGGATTGGATATCGAACCTAGCGAACAGCCTTTGCAACAACGTACAGATCACGCTTTTCTCGTTTTATCGCCAGACAAATTATGGTTGTCTCGGGATTTCTTTCTTCGCGCTATCGGCGCCAAGCCCGCTCAAATCGATACCGTCGGCTCGCAGTTCCGAATCCGTCGCTTGCCGCGCCACGGTTCCCGCCGGATGATCGTACCAGCCGGGATCTTCATCGTAACTCTTCAAGCGGTCGCGCACCTTGAGCAAGGTCATCATGCCGCCCATGGAAATGTAGTCTCCAAACGGCCCGGCTTTGCCTTTCATCGATATCGTATTGTTGGGCATCGGCATGACTTCCGCCATGCGTCCCATGTCCATGCCGTCATGACCCATGCTCATGTAAGCCGGCAGCAACGGCCGGAGTTTTTCTTCCAAGCCGCCCGCCTTCATGCCGACCAGATTAGGAAACTGGTGGCCCATCTGATTCATCACATGGTGCGTCATATGGCAGTGCAGCGGCCAATCGCCGGGGGCGTCGGCGATGAATTCTAAATCGCGGGTCTGGCCGACGCCGATCAGCGCCGTGGTTTCCGGCCATTGTGCCAATAGCGGAATCGCGTCGCCGTCAGTGGCGGTGATGCGGAAGTGATGACCGTGAATATGCAGCGGATGGTGGCTCATGGCGCTCAGATTACCGACGCGCAATCTGACTTTGTCGCCGGTCTTGCACACCAACGGCGCCGTCGACGGAAACACCTTGCCGTTGATGGTGAGGATATTGGCATCGTTCATCTTGAGCGTATTGGGCCGCGCCGTGCCGGCCTCGATCACCCATTCGCTGAGCAACAATGCGAAATCGCGCTCGACCCAATCTTCCGGCGCCGGGTTGCGCGGGTGAACCACGAACATGCCGATCATGCCCATGCCCATCTGGGTCATTTCGTCGTGATGCGCGTGGTACATCAGCGTGCCATGCTGGCGCATCGTCCATTCGTACTTAACGGTCTCGCCCGGTTTGATGTAGGGCTGGGTCAGCCCGCCGACGCCATCCATGCCATTGGGCAAGTAGAAACCATGCCAGTGAATCGCCGTGGCCACCGGCAAACGATTGGTGACGTAAATGCGCACCCGCTCGCCTTCCACCGCTTCGAGCACCGTGGCGTTGACCCGGCCGTTGAAGCCCCAGCATTTGGCGCGCAGGCCGGCGTCGAAGGCATGGTCGACTTCCTCGGCGATGAGGTGAAAAACTTTCACCCCGCCGGAAATTTTGAACGGCAACGCCGCGCCGTTGGGGATCATCACCGGCCGGTAGTCCTTGCCGGGCAGGGCCGGCGGCAAAGGTCTAATGCTCAGCGAACCGCCGGAATAACTTTTCTCCCAGCGTTGGCGAGCTGGCGCCGTTTGCGCCTGTGCTTCTCCGCCGCGGTTTAACAAAAGCGCACCACCGGCCAAACCGCTGGCGGCGAAGCCGAGAATCTCCCGGCGCGATATTTTCTTGCTCATGGTCATACCTCCGACTCAGTGACCTTGGCGTTCCTGGGCCATGGGTTGGCCCTTGGACAAAACATTCTTCATGGCGCTCGATTCCGCGAGCCGGCCGGCGGCGATCTGTTCCATGTCGTTGTGCGCCAGCCAATGATCGCGCAGCGCTTCGACGTAGCCGACGGCGACTTCGATCTGCTGCTCGCGAGCGCGCAGGAGCTGCACCGGCCCCAACTGCATAGCGTTGTAGTGCAGCTGGGTTTCATTGACGATGCGCTCATGGAGCGGCAGCAAAATATCGCGGTAATATAGCGCCCGTTCGCGCGCTTCGTCGAAGCGCTCTTGGGCGGCGCGCGCCTCGGCGCGCATGCGCACCGCCAGGGCGTAATATTCCTGCTGCGCCCGCCGCAGTTCCGCCGCCGCCCGCGCCACCCGTCCTTGTCCTTGGTCGAATAGCGGAATCGGCAGCTCGATCACCGGACCTACTTGCCAGCTGGCTTCGCGCTCAGCGCTCCCTCCGAGCGTCAACTCCGGGATCAATGCAGACGCTTTGTCAAAGCCCAATTGCTCGCCCAGGGCGGCGATGTTTTGCTGGGCCAGCACCAGATAGAGGCTACGAGTCACAGCCAACTGCTCAATCGAACCGCCATCTTGTGCCGCCGGAATCTCCGGCAAGCGCGGCAAGTTACGCCAAGCAGTCTGCCCGCCCCAGACACCCATGCGGATATTCAACAGTTCGCGGCTCTGACGCGCGGCCAATTCCGCGCCGCGCAGCTGCAAACGCGCGCTCCCCGCCAGGGCGCGCTCGCGCAGCAAGTCGAGAGCGGAAATATTTCCGGCGTCATATAATCGCTGGGTGATTTCGCCGGCGGCGTCGAGGGATTGCAAAATCGTCCGGCGCAGATCGACCAGCTGCTCATTGGCCTGATGGGCGTAAAACGCCGCTCGGGTCTGTCCGGCCAGATCCATTACGGCGCCGACCACCCGGCTCTTGGCGGCGTCGAAGCGCGCCGCGGCGACCCGCTGGCGCAGCGGCAAGTAAAGAATATCGAGGAAGCTCATGACCACGCTGAGCTCAAGATCGGGACGGCCACCGGTTACCGGAAACATCACCGCCGCGTTGAATATCGGATTGCGCAACAATCCGGCCTGCACCAGATCGGCCTGGGCGACGCCCAGGTCGGAGTACAAAGCTTGCAGCTCGCGGTTATTGAGGAGCGCGATCTGCACGGCTGCGTCGGCGTTGAGCGGCGCCCTCAGCAACTCGCGCAGCTTCTCGTCGGCGGCGCGATCAAGCTCGGTGCCGTTGTTCCAAGTAGGTTTGACGCCCAAGCGCGCGCCCACCGTTTCACTCACCTCGGTAAAGCCAGCGCGTAGATCGACGGCCACGCAACCGCTCAACCAGAGCGAGGCAACCGCGCCGAAGATGGCGAGAAGGATTCCATTTGGTCTGCGCATAGGAAAAAGCTCCAGGATCTCCGGTCAATTCATTTTGTCGAGCTTGACGATCGCCTTCTTCGGCACATCGATGGTGAAGCGAATTCGGTCGCCGGATTTCACCCCGTCCATCAGCGCCGGCGGCTCGACTCGATAGCCCATAGTCATGGCGTCCATGAAACCTTCGATCTTGCCATGCTCGACCACCAACTGCGCCGCGCTCGGCACCGCGGCGATGACTTTGCCCTCGGCGGTCACGGTCTCCCCGCCCGGCTCCGCAGCCGCCGCCGGGCGCGATAGAGCAGCATCCGCGCGCGTGTAGACGAGCGTCTGGGACAGCGCAGAGCGCGGCACGACCGGCGCATCAGCGTGCGCCGGATGGCTCAGGCTCAACGGTTGTGATACGTAAGCCGCGCAGGCCGGCAGCACCATAGCAGAAAATAAGGCAACTAATTTTTTGTTCATCTTGCTCCTCGTCATCATTTCTTGGCTTTAGCGATCTTAGTGATCACCCGTTTGCCGGTTTCAATCGTAAAGGTAACGACATCGCCGGGATTCAGCCCTTGGAGTTGCGACCGCGATGCGAGCTTGTAGCCCATGATCATCGCGTCCATGAAACCTTTTATTTCCTCATGGTCGATGACCACTTCCTGGGATTGCGGCATGACGGCCACGATCTTGCCAACGCCGGTCACCAACTTCGGCATCGATGGCGGCTTCAGCGACGCCAGGTAGCTCGACAAGTCTATCAACTCGCGTAGCGTCATGGTCGCGATATGCTCCTGCGACATCGGCGAGTTGCCGTCGCGCTCGCGCCATTGGCGGGCCACCACGGCGTTGGGATGGATCACCGACTCGGTGAAATATTCCAACGGATGGAGCGGCCCCATCTGGCTCAACTCCGGCGCGCTATCGAACGGTTCCGGAAACGGCTCACCGTTGATTCTATGACAGGAGTAACACTCGAATTTTTGAAAAATGGCGCGACCCTTGGCGACCTCGCCCTTGGGCATGGTGAAACGCCAATTGGCCGGATGATGCTGTTCGGCGGCATTGATTGTAAACACAGCGATAAAAATACTGAGCATCGTCAGTGCGGACGGCAGCGATAATTTTAAAGACATGGCGACCCTCAAATCGTTGAGAGCAAGACCGATTGTGACCGAAAAATCGGTCGTATGGATTCAATAAGTTAGAAAATCGAAACAGCGCGAGCGCGCTGCTAGATGCGGATCACGGAAAGCAAAAGATGACGAGAACGTTGCGGCGACAGCATCGGACCGGGCGGGCCGAGATTGAATCGCGAAGCGATCAGTCCATGAACCAGAGATAAACCGACCGCGGGGTAATTGACGAGGGCTTGGACGCGGCGATCCGGCTCATGGCAAATTCGCGAGCCGACCAAAAACGCCGCAAATAGATTGGGACAGTGAATTTTTCCCGGATCGGAATGGGACGACGAAGAACCTTGAGCATCATCCTGATGATGACTGCTGCTCGTGCCGCCGTGGACGTTGCCCGCCAATTCCATGGTCATGCTTTCGCAGCCGGTAAGAACCCACACCGCCCCGCCGCAAAATAGCGACAGACAAACAGCGATGGCAAAGACACGCTTCATAATCAAGTAACCGGAAAGTTAACGCATCACCGGGCGGGATTCAAGCCCGGACTCTTCCCCGGCCAATGGCCAACATGAACACGCCGACAACCATTAGCAACAAACTAATCCACTGCGCCTCAGAAAAACCGAACCCCACCGCGGGATTGATGCGCCAGAACTCGACGGCGAAGCGCGACAGGCCGGCGAGTATTAAATAGAGCCAAGCGCTGGTTCCCGGCGCGAGCTTTTTATTCCGCAACGACCAGAGAATCGCAAACACCAAGATGTTCTGGAAAAACTCATAGATCGGCGTCGGATGCACAACCACGCCGGGTGCGTAAGGAATCCCGCTGTTCGGATCCGCCCAGCCGACGATGGCATTTTTGTAGGCCACGCCCCACGGCACATCGGTCACCGCGCCCCAGTCGCCGTCGCCGGCGACATGGCAGCCGATGCGACCAATACCATAGGCCAGCGCTAAAGCCGGCGCCGCGATGTCCAGCCCTAGAAGCGCGGGGATTTTATTTTTGCGCGCCACCCATAAACCCGCGGCCGCGCCGCCGAAAAATCCGCCGTACCAGGTAAAGCCAGCGCCGGTGAAAATATATTTCCACGGCGCCGCGACAAAGCCTTGCCACTCTTCGGCGATGAACAGAATGCGCGCGCCGACGAGACCGCCGATGGCGGCGGCGAAAACGATCGTCGAGGCGAGTTCAGGATCGTATTGATAACGGCGCAACTCGGCACGCACCACCCAGCCGGCGCACAACGCCGCCAGAGCCATGAAGGCGCCGAAACTGTAAATCGTCAACGGGCCAAATTGGAAAAGGATCGGATACATGAAGCTTAGTGCGTCAGTCGCGGTTAGTGAAACAGCTCTAGCAGATCAATCATTGAAAAACAGCACTACTTAATAATTTCAGCGGAGTAAACCACGTCTACCGTGAGCCCAATCTCGTCGCCAACTCGTATGTTTAGCCGGCGCGCGCCCAGACGTTCTTGCCAGATTTCCATTTCATAAACGCCCGCCGGCAGTCCTTCGATAACAAAAAAACCCTTCTCGTCACTGACCGCGAAATACGGACTATCGGTGACGACGATGGCGGCGTTCATCCAAGTGTGCAGCACGTCGCAATCGATTTTTATCACGCCGACGCGATCGAGCCGTTTAGAAACTTGGCGCCACTTCGGCAGCCCAACGTTGAACAAAGTCTCGCTGCCCAAGCGCGCATGCACGGTGTGAAGAATCGGATCGCTGTTCTTGAGCAGCAAAGCGCTGCCCACCGTCGCGACTTGAACGTGGGGCGTGAAGGCACAATGGCTGTTGTCCAGGATCGATTCGCCGGGCGCGACAACTGCGTGCCGTTCGCTGGGACGGAGAATCACCACAGCATTTTTAAGCCCGCCGTCACGCGAGACTAACAAAGTTTCGTTAACAACCGTCGCGCCGCAAAAGCTCCGGCTCTTGAAAACCGGCAGCGCTTTCGGCTTGGTGAAGCTGCCCGCTAGAGTAATTCTGCCGCTAACACTGCCGCCGCCATAAGCCGGCAGCAAAGCCATCTGCAAGAGAGCGATAGCAATGCTAAAAAATTTTCCAAGCGCGATCATATTCAAATTTTTTTCCCGCGCGAAATCCTAGCACCCCGACACTTATTGTCTCGACCACTTTTCTCTGTTACTTGATGGCACCGTGCGCGCCGTCATTCAAAGGGTCAGTGATGCCAGCGTCAGCGTCGGCAGTTCCATCGTCGGTTGCATCGGTCCAGGATTATGCGTTCTGCTCGGTGTCGGCAAGAACGACAGCGAGAGCAATGCCAACGGCTTGGCCGACAAAATAAAAAATCTGCGCATCTTCGAGGACGAGCGAGGAAAAATGAATCGATCCTTGATCGACACCGGCGGCGCCCTGCTCGTGGTCTCACAGTTCACATTGTATGGCGACTGCCGCAAAGGCAACCGGCCGTCGTTCATCGATGCGGCGGCGCCGGCGCAAGCCGAAAGGCTCTACGAATATTTCTCGGCAAGACTAGGCCACGCCGGCATCAACGTCGCCAACGGCCGGTTTCAAGCTCATATGCAAGTCGCGTTGGTCAACGACGGCCCGGTCACCTTTGTGTTGGAAGTATAAACGAAGCGGGAAAAATCCGAATCTCGAAATCCGAAATTCGAAACAATTTCAAATGACTAAAACAAATGAAATGTTCCAAACAGGGAATATTCGGAATCGGCGTTTTGGATTTTCTTCGGTTTTGAGTTTATTTGGCTGCGGTTTGTTTCGAATTTCGACATTCGAATTTCGAATTTATTTCTTCGGCGTGTTGGCGCACTAAATTTGAGTCGATTTTAAGATGCATGTCGTGCTCTTCGAACCGGAAATCCCGCCCAACACTGGCAGCGTCGCGCGCCTGTGCGCCGCGACGTTGACGCCGCTGCATCTGATCGAGCCGCTCGGCTTTAAGATCGACGACAAGCATCTTAAACGGGCCGGCCTCGACTATTGGCCGTTCGTCGATCTCCACGTGCACAAGTGCTGGGACGATTTTTTGCACCAAGAAAAACCCGGCCGGCTGTTTTATCTCAGCAAAAAGGCCGAACTCTCTTACACGTCTGTGAGTTATCATGACGACGACTATTTGGTCTTCGGTCCGGAAACCCGCGGCCTGCCTGAGCCAATGCGCGAAGCCAACGCCGAATTCTCCTTGCGGATTCCGATGGCGGGCAGCGGTGTCAGAAGCTTGAATCTCTCCAACGCGGTCGCCATCGTGCTTTATGAAGCGTTGCGCCAGCTCGGGCGAACATAATTCTGTCATATTTCGGCCGTAGGCCTTGACGCTAAGGAAGTTTATGGTTATTTATCAGTAACAATTTCGCATCCGAGGGAGAGTTGCCAATATGAGGACCGGGGTCGTACCTATCCGCACGCGAATGTTTGCATCTGCTGTCGCGTTATTCTTTAGCGCCTCTGCCGGTTTTATTAACCATGGATCGGCAGCGGAAACGGCTGTCGCCCCCGCACCAGCCGGGGTTACATTCAATATGATTCTGCCCTTCAAGGATCTCACCGTCGGCCAGGGACAAGAGGCGACGATGGATGCTGAGGTGGTGAATCGAACCAAAGATCCCGTCGAAGTCAGCCTCGCCATCGAAGGCGTACCGGCCGGCTGGGATATCAATTTCAATTCACGCTATCCGAGCTTCCCGATCCGCTCGGTGATGGTCCAAGGCGGCGATCAGACTTCGAATAAGTCGATCACCCTTGAGTTCAAAGCCAAGGTTCCTGAGAACACGAAGCCGGGCACTTATCCGATCAAGATCACCGCCAAAGATTTGAAGGGCACGACCCAGTACGTCGAAACCATCAACTACCGGGTCTCGTCGAAAAAGATCGAGACCGGCGGCATCAAAGTCAGCAGCCAATATCCGGTGCTGAGCACCGGTTCGGGCCAGACGCTGAAATTCACTGTCGATCTGAAAAACGAAACTAATAAAGCGCTGCCGACTTCGCTGGTCGCTCAGGCGCCGCAGGGTTGGAACATCCGCTTCAAGCCGCAATTTGGCGACCAACAAATATCTTCGATTCAGCTTAAAGAAAACGGCTCGGAAACTTTGAGCGTGGAAGTCGACACACCGGCCAACGCTGAAGCCAAAGAATCTCCCGTGACTATTCAGGCCCGTTCTGGCGCCTACGAAGCTTCCACCAGCATCAAGGTTTCGCTCAAAGGCACCCAAGATCTGAAGATGGGCTCGTTGGCCGGCACACTCAACGCATCGTTGACCGCCGGAACCAAGAACCCCATCGACTTCGTGGTCGGCAATGCCGGCACGGCAACGATCCGCAATCTCGGCTTCGTCACCAAAAAGCCTAGCGAAAAATGGACGGTGGAATTCAAGCCCGACAAAATCGATTCCTTGGCTCCCGGCGAAGTGCGCCAGATCAAGATGGAAATTTTGGCGCCCGACCGCACCATCGCCGGCGACTATTTGATGACCCTGACGGCAAATTCCGCCGAGGTCACCAAATCGGTGGAATTCCGCGTGACCGTATCGACGCCGACGATTTGGGGCTGGGTTGGCTTCGGCATCGTCGGCCTAGTGGTGCTGGGCTTGGCCCTGGTATTTTTCCGCCTAGGACGTAGATGAGCGCAGTCGTCGAAACCAAAGATTTGAGCAAGCGTTACCGCGAAAAGCTCGCGGTCAACTCGCTCAGCCTGACCGTCGAAGAAGGCGAAGTCTTCGGCTTTCTCGGCCCCAATGGCGCCGGCAAGACGACAACCATTCTAATGTTGCTCGGTTTGACCGAACCGACCTCCGGCGACGTCGCGGTGTGCGGTTTCAATCCGAGCCGCCAATCCCTCGACGTTAAAAGGCGCGTCGGCTACCTGCCGGAAAATCCCGGCTTCTACGACGATCTGACGGCGCGCGAAAATCTCATGTACATGGCGCGGCTGAACCGCATTCCCGAAGCGGAAGCGCACCGGCGCACCGCCGAAGTGCTCGATCAAGTCGGCCTCACCGACGACGGCCGCCGCCCGGTTAAAGAATTTTCCCGCGGCATGAAACAGCGTCTCGGCATCGCTGAAGTTCTGGTCAAGAAACCCACGGCGATCATTCTCGACGAACCGACCTTGGGCATCGATCCTGACGGCGCCATCCGCATCCTAGAGCTGATCAAGAATTTAAACCGCGAGCATGGCCTCACCGTCCTGCTGTCGTCGCACCAGTTGCAGCAAGTGCAGCAGATCTGTAGCCGCGTCGGCATCATCGTCCGCGGCAAGCTCATTGTCCAAGGTAAAATGGACGATCTCGGCAAAGCGATCCTCAAGGAACGCCAATGGAATTTTCTACTCGAAGCCACCGGCAACACTGAAGGCTTTGAACGCGAGCTGCAAAGTATTTCCGGTGTCGACGATGCCGAAAAACGCCCCCATGGCTGGTTTTTACGTTGCACGCACGACGTTAGAACCGAAGTCGTGGAATTGGTCGCCCGCCGCGGTCTGAAATTGCTCCAGCTGCGCTCGGAAGATCCGACGCTGGAAGAAATCTATCTAAAATATTTCCGAGAGGCGTAAATCATGACTGTGGTGTTTTGGAAAGAATTGGCCGACCACTTCAGCAGCCGGCGGTTTATGATTTTGTTAGCCTTGATCATCCTGTCGGGGCTCTGGGCGACCTACGCCACCGGCCAAGCGATCCGCCAAAACACCGACACCGTGCCGTCGCAATATGTTTTCCTACTTCTGCTCACCTCCAGCGGTGAAACGCTTTTTTCCCTGGCAACCTTTCTCGGCTTCTTTGGTCCCCTAGTGGGCATCACCCTGGGCTTCGATAGCATCAGTGGTGAATACGCCCGCGGCACTTTGAGCCGCGTGCTGTCACAACCGATCTACCGCGACAGTTTGATCAACGGCAAGTTTTTTGCCGGCCTGACTACAGTAGCGGTGCTTTGGGGATCGATCCTGCTGTTGGTCATCGGTTTAGGCATCACATTATTGGGCTTCCCGCCCAACGCCGAAGAGCTCTGGCGCATGTTGATTTTCACCGTCGTCGGAGTTTTTTACGTGGGCTTCTGGCTCGCGCTAGCGATGCTTTTCTCTTTGCTGTTTCAGAAAACCGTCACCGCGGCGCTCGGCTCGCTTTCCGTATGGCTGTTCTTGTCGCTCTTCGTATCGGTGCTTAGCGGCGCCATCGCCGGACTCATCGTACCCGATGCCACCACACCGGAAGCCGTCACGCGCCGTTCGGACATTGAAAATATCGTCGGCCGAGTTTCGCCGAGCACATTGTTCAACGAAAGCGTCGGCATCCTGCTCAATCCCGCGGCCCGAGTCTTCGGCATGGCACTGCAGAGCCAAGCTGAAGGCATCTTGCCGACTCCCCTGGCACTCGACCAAAGTTTGAATTTAATCTGGCCCCACATCACCACCATCTTCGGCCTGGTGGCGGTCTGTTTCGGCATCTCCTATATCATTTTCATGCGCGCCGAAATTCGCGCCTAATTTTTCTTCTTCAGCTCATAACTCCTCCCCCTCGCCAGCGTTCTGTGCGGCCCATTCCTGTGCCCTGAAAAAACGATTTCAATTGTCATTATTGATATGTAAATCAATTGTGATAATTTAAAAAAAGTTTTCGCTGACCATCCAGCCTGGGAGGATTCATGGCCTATAAAGATCTTCGCGAATATGTCGCAACGCTTGAGAAACACGGCAAACTCAAACGAGTGACCAAGGAAGTCGACAAGGATTGGGAGATCGCCGCGGTGTGCCGCCAGCTGTTTAAAAAAATCCCCCCGAAAGATCGCCCTGCCCTAGTTTTCGAGAACGTCAAAGGTTTCAAAATTCCGGTGGTCGCCGGCGTGCTCGGCGCGTCGCGGGAAATCTACGCCCTCGGCTTGCAGACCGAGACCGTCGAAGGCATCAACCGCAAATGGGACCATGCTCTCGGCAACCCGATTCCGCCGCGCATGGTTTCGGCCAAGGATGCGCCATGCAAAGAAAACATCCTGCACGGTAAGGATGTCGACATCACTAAATTACCGGTGCCGACCTGGACCGTCGGCGAAGATCCCGCGCCGTTTTTCACCTCGCCCTATTTGATCACCAAAGATCCTGAAACCGGCGTGCGCAATGTCGGCACCTATCGCATGCAAGTCAAAGGTCCGAATAAGACCGGCCTGCTGATCGGCAAACGCCAGGACATGGCGTGGCACATGTACAAGAACAACGACAAAAACCAACCGACGCCAGTAGCCGTGGTGATCGGCGCCGATCCATCCATCGGCTATGTTTCGGTTTCGAAAATGTCCGACGCCTTGGATGAATTTGCCGTCGCCGGCGCGCTCCGCGGTCAAGCGATCGACATGGTGCCCTGCGAAACCATTCCGTTGGAAGTCCCGGCCACCGCCGAGATCGTTCTCGAAGGCGAGATTCCGCCCAACGCCTTCGAACATGAGGGACCGTTCGGCGAATATACCGGCTACATGGGACCGGCGGGCAACGAGCCGTTCTTCAACATCAAATGCATGACCTACCGCAACCAACCTTTGTATCAAGCGTTCATCAGCCAGATGCCGCCGTCGGAATCCAGTTGCATTCGCGGCATCGGCCGCGAGTGGCCGTTATTCAAACATCTCAAAGACATTCTGCGACTACCGATCAAAGATCTGCGCCTCAAAGAAGCCGGCGGTAGCGGCGCTTATTTGGTCATTTCCCTGAAGAAGGAATTCGTCGGCCAAGTGCGCCAACTCATGTACGGCGCCTGGTCGCAGCGCACCGGCTTTGGCAAAATTACCGTCGTCGTCGACGACGACATCGACGTGTGGGATGATTTCGCGGTGGATTGGGCGATGAGCTGGCATGTCCGGCCTGAACACGACGTCTACATCGAGCGCGATGTCCAAGCGGTCGGTCTCGATCCATCTCAAGCACCGGCCGATGTCTTACAACATCATCCGAGCCGTTACGTCGGCTCGCGCATCGCCATCGACGCCACGCGCAAACACAAGTACCCGGCGATCTCACTGCCGCCCAAGGAGCATTTAGCGATCGTCGCCAGCCGCTGGCATGAATATGGGATTGAGGACTGACAAAACGCTCGCGGCGCGAGCGTTTTGAATTCCAGATTCCAAATCACAAATTACAAATTTGGAATCTGGAATTTTGAATTTGTAATCAGCCGGCGCGTAGCGTCTTAGCCGCGGCCATGATCGATTCGATAATCTTCTTATAGCCAGTGCAACGGCAGAGATTGCCGTGCATGAAGTGTTTGAGTTCGTCATCGCTCGGGTTGGGATTCTCATCCAACAACGCTTTGGCCGCCAAAAGCATCCCCGGCGTGCAAAAGCCGCACTGAAAACCGCCGTGTTCGATGAACGCCTGCTGCAAGGGATGGAGCTTGCCGTCATCGGCCAATCCTTCAATAGTCATTACTGAACGGCCGCGCACTTCGAAGGCTAGCGTCGTACACGCGCTCACCGGCCGGCCATCGACCAACAACGTGCAGGCGCCGCACACCTGAACATCGCAAGAACGCTTCGCTCCGGTAAGCCCCAAACGGTCGCGCACCAAGTCGAGCAACAGCTCATGGGGCTCGACGTCGACTTCTTGCAGCCGCCCGTTCAAGGTAAACGACACTGGGATGGTTTGCCCATCTGAATTTCTGCTCAACCCGTTCGCCATGATCTCTCCCAAAATCGGTGATTATGAAAACTAATTCACAGCGGCTTGGAAAGCTCGCTTCAACAGCACGCCGACGATGTGTTCTTTGTAATCCTGGGCGCCGTGCAAATCGCTGATCGCCTCGGATACTCGTCCGGCCAACAGACCGGCCTGGGCGAGATTGCGCGTCGCTTCGTCTTTGCTTTTGCCGCTGAGCAACGCTTCCGCTTCGAGCACGCGCCTCGGCGCTGGACCGGCACAACCGACGGCGATTCTAACATCGCTGACGTTGCCGCCGCTTAAATTGAGCGCAATCGCGACTCCAACACTGGGCCGTTCGAGATAACCGAACTTCAGATAGGCGCTGCGGCCATTTGCGCCGGGCGCCGGTACGCGAATCTCGCACAGCACTTCATCGTCGCCCAACGAAGTCTCGTAGGCATCGACAAAAAAATCTTCAGCGGCGATCTCGCGCCGGGAATCGCCCTTTTGCGCCACCATCTTCGCCCCCAACGCCATCAGCAACGTGCCAGGATCGGCATGGGGCTCGGCGAAACAAAGATTGCCGCCTAGAGTGCCGGCTTGGCGCACGCGCACGTTGGCGACGTTTTGTTCGAGCTTGACTAATGCCGGCAGCGTCTGTTGGAGCAGCGCCGACTTTTCCAGCTCATGATGGGTGCATAGGGCGCCGATCTTGATCGTGCCGTTGTCGCGGGCGACCTCGTTCAGCCCCCTGAGCTTTTTGACATTGATCAGCCGCTCGTACTGCACCAGCCCCTCTTTCATCGCCAACAAGAGCTCGGTGCCGCCGGCGTAGACCTTGGCGCTATCGCCGAACCGGCCGAGCAACTCGGATGCTTCGGCGACACTCTCGGGCTCGTCCAAACGAAATCTTCTGAGCATCTCACCCTTCTCCTTCTAATTTCTTTTTCACCGCCTGGGCGAATTCGTCGAGGACTTGGTCGGCTTTGCGCTTGATGATGCCATGGCCCAAAGCGGCGAGCTTACCGAGAATGTCGACGCCGGCGATGAATTCGACAATCGTCTTGCCGTCCTGCTCGCGTAAACTGACATCCAAATCGATTTTCATGCGGCTGCCGACTTTATTGTCGGCGCCGGTGGCCTGGGCCTTGATCCGCTCTAGTTCGACGCGTTCAAGCACTTCGATGGTCGTCGGGAACTCGACTTTGAAGGGCCCAACCTTTTCGGTCATGGTCGCGGTATAGCGTTTGCCTTCTTCCACGGTCTTGGCGTCTTTACAGCCCGGCACGCAGGCGATGAAGCGATCGACATCCCAAATAAACTTCCAAACCTTGTCGCGCGCGGCGAGTATCTCGACTTGTTTTTGAAACTGCAATTCGACCCCCGGTTCTATTTCGTAATAAATTTGCTATCAGAAGCGGACCAAAGCCGCAAGCGAACGGAGCCAATTCATTGAGGCAAGGAACAGCGCCGATGGACCGTCAATGGCGCGCTGGCGTAAGAGAAAACTACTCGCGGCCGACCACATCGGTAACGTCTTTGAGTTCTTTTTTCAAATAGGTCTTGAGCTTTTTCTTGACCCGCTCTTCGATTTGGCGCACGCGCTCCCGGCTGATGCCGTACTGGTCGCCAATTTCGCGCAAGGTCAGCGGCTCTTCGTTCAATAGCCGTTCGCGGTAAATCACCAGTTCCTTATCCTTCAACCCGCTGGCGAAGCGCTCCATCTTGTCGCGCAACAGATCGCGGTACTGGGCGTCGGCAAAATGCTCCTCCGGGCTCTGCTTGTTGTCCGGCAAAAAGTTCAGCAGCGTCGCCTCGTCGTCATTACCGACGGGAGTATCCACGGACAAATCCCGGCTCGACAGCCGCTGCTCCATTTCCACCACTTCGTCTTCCTTGACGTTCAAACGCTGAGCCAGCAGCTTGGGTCCAATCATGAGTCCCTCGGCTTCGATTTTGTCCTTTTCCTTGCGCAGATTGAAAAACAACTTGCGCTGGGCCTGGGTCGTGCCGATCTTGACCATGCGCCAATCGTTCATGATGTAGCGGATCATGTAAGCGCGCACCCACCACACGGCGTAGGATGGGAAACGCACGCCGCGATAGGGATCGAAGTTTTTCACCGCCTCCATCAATCCCATATTGCCTTCTTGAATCAAGTCGAGGAGGTTCTTGAACGACTTCTGGTATTCTCGAGCGATCATGACGACCAATTTGAGATTGGCGGTGACCAATTTATAAGCGGCTTCGATATTGCCATACTCTTTGTAGTCCACCGCGATCTCATGTTCCTCTTCCCGGCTCAAAACCGGAAAACGGCGGATCTCGGCGAGATAACGCTGCAGCGGATCGAAGGGAACCAGCGCCGTGTCCTTGGCGTTATCCCGATCCGGCGCCTCTTCAACGATCTGCGGCAGATCGATTTCGGCAAAAGGAAAGCTTATTTCGCTAGTTTTATCGTCTTCGGCCATGAGCGCTCGCGCTACCCTTAGAACCAAAGGTCAGCATCGCAAAGAGCAGCGAGCTATTCAAGATGATCGGACCGCGGAAGTTGATATGAACGATGGGTTGGAATTTCTAATCGCGCAATGATCGGCAGACTTACGACTGACGGGGAATTTTCCTCACCTTACCCTCGGCGATTTCGCACAAAGCCAAGACCACTTCGCGGTTGTCCGAATCGAGCAAGGGCTTGGCGCCTTTGAACAGCTGGCGCGCCCGCTTGGAGGCGAGCATGACTAATTCGAACCGATTCTCGACCTTCTCTAAACAATCCTCAACGGTGATGCGCGACATGAACCACTCCTAAATAATTATGGTGCGATTCAACCAGATATCGCCGGACGAGTCAATGCAGCGGCGGCGCGCTCGACCCTCGGCGGTTAGCCAAAAACTATGCTGGAATAAGACAATACAGGTATATGACTGGTGGGTTGAAATAACGCCTTAATGTTCCGTGGGTCTGGTCGCCCTGGGTTTCGCGAACGCCATATCCAAGGCGATGCCGGTGACGATCGCTTGCCAGGCCTGGTCTTCCGAGAGACCGCGCGTCTTGATCGAGCGCCACAAACCGATGATTTCCTCTTCGGTCACGGTTTCGATCAGATCCTGATCCAGCCCTTTGTCCAATGTTGCGATCTGGTTCAAGCGTTCCATATTGTTCGAGTCTTTCGTCGAGAGAGTAGAATCGGCTCAGGCCAACTTGAAGCAAATCCATTGCCAGAATCTCAACTCTTGGAAATCACAGGGATTCGCCCAATGGAACTGAATCGGAATGACGGGATTGGCGGCAAATTTTGTCGCCACTGGTGCATAAAAAGGCTCGGCACCGGTAAAAATCCTGCACCGAGAACCGCAAAAGCGATCTAATCGATAACCGCGACGCCGGAAATTTCGAGCATACAGTCGGGATTATAAAGCCGCTTTACTTCGACCAAAGTTATGACGGGAAAATATTTGCCGAACACCGCCCGGTAAGCTGTGCCTAATGGTTTGGTGTTGTTCCAGTAAGCTTCGAGGTTGGTAACATAGATCGTCAGAACTGCGTAGTGATCGGGCCGGCCACCGGCCGCTTCAATGGCGGTTTTGAGATTGCTCATCACGCGGGTGAACTGGGCGACGAAATCGCCCTTGCCAACCACTTGTCCCTTTTCATCGAACGGTGCTTGGCCGGCGACGTGAACGACCGCGCCACCGGTAATCTTGGCCACATGGGCATAGCCCACCGGCGCTTCCAAACCTTTGGGATTGAGCAGTTCGAATGGCATCGTGATCTCCTAAGCAATCGCGCCCGTGGTCGCGGGGCTCCAGTAATTGATAAAGCTCTTGAGCTCACCGACGATGTCGTCGGAAGCGGCGACATAGGCCAAGATGATTCGCGTCGCGCCGGCCTCGACGTAGGGTTTGATCTGCTCGACCACTTCGGCGGCTGAAGTCGCCGCGACCATCGGCAGCGAACGAAACATCTCGTCGGTGATCAGCTTGCGCGCGGCATGAAAACCGTCCGACTTCCACGCTCCGCGCATCGCTTCCACTTCCGCGCCAAACCCCATGCGTCCGAACAGCGTGCGATAATAGTCCGCCAAAGCGTAGTAAGTCAGCGCGTGGCTGAGGGCGTCGCGGGCGACGTTGTAATCGGGCGCGATGGAACAGCGAATCTTACAAATGATTTCCATCTTCGCCGGATCCTTGCCGGCCTCCGCCGCGCCGGCGCGAACTTCGGCGGCGATGCGGCGAATCTCGGTGGGATTGGCCATATTGATCAGCACGCCGTCGCTGATGCGTCCCGCCAAGCGCGTCATCTGCGGCCCGAAGGCGGCAAGATAAATTGGCATGGTTCGGCCGGACGGCTTGAAGGCCATTTTGAAATTCTGCGCCGTGAAGTATTTACCGGTGAAAGCCAATTTGTCGCCGCGCATCGCGGCGCGGACGATTTCCACATATTCCTGCACTCTGCCGAGGGGATGGTCGAGGGTTTGGCCGTGCCATTTGGCGATGGTCGGATTGGACGAGCCGATCCCCAACAAAAAGCGTCCGCCGGAAAGTTCATCCAAGCCGGCGGCCTGCAGCGCCAGCGTCGCCGGCGTGCGGCCGAGAATATGATAGATCGCCGAACCGATTTTCAGCCGCGTCGTCACCGCGGCGATGGCCGACAGCATCACCGTGGGATCCTTGTTGTTCGCCTCACCGCCCCAGGCGCAGTCGAAGCCATGGCCCTCGGCGAGCTGCGCCAGCTCGGGAATCGCGTCCATGGGAAGCTGCGCACCGGAGTTGAATTCGATATCGATTTTCATGGCATCGAATAGACGACGATTAGCTATAACTGGCTGGCAAGTTGGTCTTGAAGATTTCGATCTTCTCGGTTTTTTCAACGTAGCGGATGAAGCGGTATTTATTTTCCACTTCATCAATGGGATAGGGCGGCACCGCGGTGCGCTCGGTGCTCACCTTAGCGCCGATGAAAGATAACTCGCCGCGTTGCATTGAGCTAGCGATCGCAGCGGTGAATTCATCGACAGTTTTCGCCCACTGGGAATTAAAAATTCCCGCCGCCCGCGCCACGCCGACTAAATCCGTGCCCGCGCCCGTCGCGGTCTTCTTGCTGCCCGAGGCTTCGTAGACTTCGTTGTCGAACACGATGTGAGTCAAATTCTTCGGAGCCATGCGCGCGATGGTCGCCAGCGAACTCAAATTCATCAATAGCGAACCGTCGCCGTCGAGCGCGATGATCTTGCGCTGGGGCAAACCCAATGCCATGCCCAGCGCGATGGACGAACAAAGCCCCAAAGTCCGCACGCGCAAATTGCCGTCGCTGGGATGCAGCGCATTCCATTCGAGCGTCATCGCGCCGGCGGAGCTGACCACCAAAGCATCCTCCGCGATCTCGGCCAGCGCTTTCAAACAATCGTATCGTTTCATCAGAGCGATCCCCATCAAAGCGACTGCAATAGCGCGCGGCGCCCGAGCACTTCTTTGGTCATCAACAGCGCCACCGGCCGCTTGGCATCCTCGGTCATAACCTGGGCGCGCTGAATCAGCTCGGGCACATCGACCGGGTTGCGCATGATGTAATAGCGAATCCCCAACGCTTGCAGCACCGGCTCGGTCATACTGCCGGTGGTGCTAAAAGTTCGATCGCCGATATCGCCGGCATAATAGATCAGCAGTAAAAGCGGAATTTGATACTGCAGCAAAGTACTGACGATGGCGTTGTTGCTGTTGAAAAAGCCGCCGTTCTGCATGATCGCGGCGCATTTTTTGCCGACCAGATAAGCGCCGGTGCAAATGCCGATGCCCTCTTCCTCGCGGCACAACGGCACATGGGTGAAATCATGATCTTCGTCAACTTCACGCAGCAGCTCGGCGAGATTGACATCGGGCAGGGTGGCGATGAGATTGATGCCCGCGCCTTTGAGGCCAGTTACGATGGTTTTCGCCGCTTCGGTTGGATTCATATGGGATTACGTCGTTAACAGTCCTATCCGCTTAACATCAAAGGATCAGCAGATCAACAATTGCGCTTTTCCTTTAGCCAAATCCTTAGTATAAGAAACGGGAGAAAACTGGCCGGCTAAAAATTTCACAAACAGGAGAAAGATCATGATCAAACTTTACGATTTCAAATCCTCGCCCAATTGCCAACGGGTCAAAGTGGTACTGGCGGAAAAAAACCTCCCCTACGAGATCGTTGCCGTCGATCTCACCAAGAAGGAACAGAAGAATCCGGATTATTTAAAGATGAATCCCTACGGCAAGGTGCCGGTGCTGACCGACGACTCGACGGTGCTCTACGAGTCGCTGATCATCAACGAATATCTCGAAGAGAAATATCCCAACCCGCCGCTCATGCCCAAGGACGCCGCGAAGAAAGCCAAGGGGCGCATTCTGGTCGACTACGGCATGGCGCACTTCGACTCGGCCTATCAGAAACTGCGCATGGAGCTGATGAAAGAAGCCAAGGAGCAGAGCCAACCCGTAATCGACGGCGCCAAAGCCGATCTGAAAAATCTCTTGCAGCGCTTCGAAGAAGAGCTCGGCGAGCAGCAATATCTGCTCGGCGACTTTTCTCTCGTCGATGCCGACTTGATCCCCCGCTTCACCCGCCTGGAAGGTTTCGGCGTGATACCCGACGCCTCCTTGCCGCGGCTGGGAAAATATCTGGAACGGGTGAAAGCCCGGCCATCGGTCAAGGCGCTGTTATAATTCTCGCAGTGCACAGCGACGCAATCCAAATTTAATAAAACCCATGGAGCTGCCGAAAAGCGGTTTTTTCTCGACCGTCTTTTCGGCGCTCTTGCGTCCAGCCCTAGGCTATCTCGATCGCCACGCCGCGCCGCATTACGACGGCGATCTCACCATCGCCGGCCTCAATCATCCGGTCCAAGTAAATTGGGATCGCTACGCCGTTCCCCATGTGCGTGCCGACAACGAGCACGATTTATTTCTCACCCAAGGCTACCTGCACGCCCAGGAGCGGCTCTGGCAAATGGAATTGAGCCGGCACTTTTTCGCCGGCCGCATGGCGGAAATCTTCGGCGACTTCGCCCTGCCCTGGAAAGATCTCTCGTCGCAGTTTCGCGGCAAGTCGAGCGCGCAGTTCGACTACTTTGTGCGCTTGCTCGGCATCCGCGAAAGCGCCGCCGCTTCGCTCAGCCAAATGGACGAAGGCGAACAGCTCCGGCTCGCCGCCTACAGCGCCGGCGTCAATGGCTACATCGAACGGTGTGGCAAAAAGCCGCCGTGGGAATTTCGCCTGCTGCGCCATGAGCCCGAACCCTGGCAACCCTTAGACACTCTAACTATCGGCAAAGGGTTAGCCATGGTGATGTCTACCGCGCTCTACAGCCGTTTGAACTTCATAGCCCTCGCCGAAAAACTTCGCGACCAACCGGCGAAACTGCACAGCTTGATGCTGCATCAAGCTCACGACGCGCCAACGCTGACGCAGACGATTTGGCAGCAATCGCTCGACCTCTGGCAATTTACCAGCGGCATGCTGGCGGCGAGCCCGTTCCACGGCGCCGGCCATGGCAGCAATTTCTGGTTGGTCGCGCCGCACCGTTCGGCTACCGGCAAGGCGATTCTCTGTAACGATCCGCACCTAAGATTGACGCTGCCTTCGCCCTGGTACTTGATGCATCTTCAAGCTGGAAAAATTTCGCAGCAAGCGAATCCCTACGAAGTTTGGGGCGCGTCGATTCCAGGTTTGCCATACATACAACTGGGCCACAATCGCGCCATCGCTTGGGGTATCACCGCGGCGCTTTGCGATGACGTGGAAATCTATCGCGAGAAATTGCACGCGCTCGACCCGGATCTTTATCTCGCCGGCAATACTTGGCAGAGGTTCTCCCATCGACGGGAAGTGATCGCCATTCGCGGCCAGCGCGCCGTCGAAAAAATCGTCCGCCAGTCACGTCACGGCCCGGTGATCAGCGACTTCAGCGAGACGCCCGCCGGCAAAGAACTGCTAGCGCTTCGCTGGGCCGCTCAAGAAGCTGGCCAAGAACTCCGAAGTGTCTACTCAATCAACAAGGCGGAGAATTGGCGCGACTTTCTCGACGCCCTGGGCGATCACAGCGCGCCGAGTTTGAACTTCGCCTACGCCGACCGCGCCGGCAATATCGGCTATACACTGGCCGGCAAGATACCGCGTCGCACCGCGCCGACTTTGTTGCCGTTGGAAGGTTGGAATGACGATCATGAATGGCGCGGCTATATTCCCTACGAAGAATTGCCGCGCCTGTTCAATCCGCCGCAAGGCGTCATCGCTTCGGCCAACAACCGGATCGTTGACTCAGCCAATCCGCATTATCTGTCGCATCTCTTCGAGCCGCCGCACCGGGTCCGGCGCATCGCGGAATTACTAGCGCGCCGCGAGAAATTTTCCCGCGCTGACTTGGCGGTCATGCAACTGGACGCGACCTCACTTCATGGCCGCGAATTGATATCCAAACTCAAGGACGATTTGAATGCGATCTCCGCCGGCGAAACTATCTTAAAAGACGCTGCCAACCGTTTGCTGGCGTGGGATGGCGACTGCGCTTCGAATAGCGTCGCCGCGGCGATCTTTCACATACTGCACCATCGGCTACTGACAAACTTGCTGCGTCCTGAGTTGGGCGAAGAACTATTCGCAGCATACGTCGAAATTCTCAATCAGTGCATCGAACCCACAGACCGGATTTTGGGCGATGCCAACTCGTCGTGGTTTGAAAACCGTTCGCGCAGCCAACTGGTGCGCCAATCCCTGCGCGAAGCTTGCGCCGAACTCAGCGCCACTATCGGCGACGATATCGAGCAATGGCAGTGGGGCCGCATCCACCAGCTGCAAATGAATCACGCTTTCGGCCGCGGCAAGCTATTAAAAGCTTTGCTCGGCATTGGCCCGGTGGCGGCACCCGGCGACGGCATGACGATCAACTTTGGCTTTTATCGCTATTCCAATCCTTACACGCAAAGCGCCGGGGCGACGTTGCGCTGTGCGATGGAGCTGAGCGATCCGCCCGACGGCGATTATATCCTCGCCGCTGGACAATCCGGTCACCCGACCTCGAACCACTATCGCGATCAATTCGCGCTTTGGCGCGCCGGCGGGCAAATCTCTCTTTCTGACTTCCAGGTAGCAGGCGCCGATCAGCGCCACTTGCTTCTTAAGCCGGCTTAGTCTTGAATTGGCCAGCTTGAGCCGAGTCTACAGCTCGGCAGAATGTTGCCAAGGCGAAAAGAAAACGACCATGTCGATTAGATTGCTGATTGCCGATGATGAAAGGCTGTTCCGCCAAAGCCTCAAGATCCTGCTCGAAACCGGCAGCGACATCAAAGTCGTCGCCGACGCCGGCGACGGCCAAGAGGCGGTGACCAGCGCCCGCGACACCGAGCCGGACATGGCCCTGCTCGATGTCGACATGCCGAAGATGGACGGCATACGAGCCGCCCGATTGATCGGCGCGCTGTCGCCGCGCACCAAGATTCTCATGTTGTCGGTGCATCATGAAGAGGAAAAGATTCACGGCGCGATTCGCGCCGGGGCGTTGGGCTATATCTTAAGGAACCTCTGAACAACTGCCCTGGAAGCAGGGCAGCGGAGGATAGATCGTTTTTTTCGTAATGAGTTACAGTTTTTGCGAAGTTATATCAGATTACATTTTGCTCTCGTGGTTAATAGGGT
>SHYW01000082.1 GCA_009692615.1 Deltaproteobacteria bacterium
CATAAAGCTCCACTGTGAACATCCTTCCAGCCTCCCGATGCCATTCAATAACATCGAGACAGCCTACAGGACCGGTACACTTTTGACCCGCCATTTTCTGCCAGATCTTTGCCGGTTCAGTGGTACACTTTACGCCCGCGATTTATAGATAAAAGACAGGGTTCCGCCTTACGTTAAAAAGAGCCGCGCGCGAAATTACCGATCACATTTCACTGCGCATCTCTTACCATTCCAGGGCGACAAATCCCTTAATGACTACGGGGTGGCAGATATTCGTGGTCTAAGGATTCACCTTATTGACGATAAGAAAGTCACTGTTAAGACGGCCAAGAACGTGGTCGCCGCCACTTTGCGGGCGTTTTTCCGCGATGCCAAGGTCGAAAGCAAGATTGAAAAAAATCCCTTTGACGATCTTCCATCCAATTGGTGGCCGCGTACCGTTACACCGGAACCCGATCCTTTTACCCAAGAGGAGCGCGACACGATAATAGCGTATTTCTTTAACAAACATTGGGGCAGTTGGCCCCACGGCTGCGCGTTTCTTTATACGTTATTCTGGGGCGGCATGAGGCCGTCAGAGCTAACCGCTCGGCGTTGGAGTGACGTTGATCTTAATAACGGAATGCTATCGATCACCACGGGTCGCACAGAAGGCGAAGAGGGTAGGCCCAAAACCGACAACAGCATAAGGCCGATCAAACTATTGCAGCCGGTGGTTGAATACCTGGCGCAAATCAAGCCGCTACGCGCCCAACCCAGCGATTACATCTTTCTTAATCAGCGCGGCAACCCGATCGATCAATGGAATTTTGGTGAGCGCCATTTCCAGGGGGCACTTACGGCGTTAAAGATTCGCCACCGCGACTTCTACCATACCCGCCATACCTTTATTTCGGTTATGTTGAGCCACGGTGAGAACCCTAAGCGCATCGCTGAATATGTTGGAAACTCGCCAGAAGTGATTTACCGGAGTTACGGTAAGTGGATCGGTGGTCCTGAAGGGTTCGGGAATGCGGCCATTCTAGCAGCAAAACCGAAACCTTTCCCGAAACCCTTCAAAGTGTCAGTAGGTGAGACTCAGTATTTTCAAGCTGTTAGTATGGTGCGAGGAGCGGGACTCGAACCCGCACGCCGTTTCCGGCACTAGCCCCTCAAACTAGCGCGTCTGCCATTCCGCCACCCTCGCGATCGATTGCTGACTAAGGTTTTTTGGTTGGTGGGCTTTCCGGTTGCGCGGGTACGGCTGGAGAGCCGCTCGCGGGCGCATTTTGTTGCTGGGTCGGCGCCGCAGGTTGTGCCGGTGCCCGCTGCTCAGATCCGGTTGAACGATTGTCGAAAATCGTCGCCGTCGGCTTCTTCCCAGCAAAATATCCCAGAGTCAGCGACGTGATCATGAAGACGATCGCCATCGCGGTGGTCAGCCGGGTGAGAAAGTTTCCCGCGCCGCTGGCGCCGAAGATGGTCGCGCTGGAGCCGCCGAATACCGCGCCCACTTCTGCCCCCTTGCCGGTTTGTAACAACACGACCAGGATCAAGCCGATGCTGACGAACACGTGAATGATGGTTATTGCGATGATCATAATTTCTTCATTTCAGAGAAAACGCTCTGACGATGGGTAAGAACGTTTCCGCTTTCAAACTCGCGCCGCCGACGAGCAGACCGTTGACTTCAGCCGTCGATGCGATCGCCGAGGCGTTGTCCGGCTTGACGCTGCCGCCGTAAAGAATCCGCACGGCTTTGCCCTTTGACTTGCCGAAGGCGGACTGCAAATAGCCTCGGATGCACTGATGAACCTGGCTGATCTGTTCCGTTGTGGCATTGAGTCCCGTGCCGATGGCCCACACCGGCTCGTAGGCGATTTCGATTTTGTCTATAACACCTTTCGTACGCCCCTTCAACGCGCCATCCAATTGCGCGGTCACGACGTCGGTGGTTTTTTTGCCCCGTCTTTGGCTCAGGGTCTCGCCGACGCAGAGAATCGCTCGCATGCCTTGGCCGATCACTGGCGCGATCTTACTGGCGATGGTCGCATCGCTTTCGTGAAAAACCTGGCGCCGTTCGGAATGGCCGAGGATGACGTAGGCGCAACCGAGCTCGTGCAGCATCGGCGCGCTGACCTCGCCGGTGAATGCGCCGCTGTCGGCCCAGTGGCAATTTTGCGCCCCAAGTTTGACTTTGCTGTTACGGATCTCGCGCGCGACCGCGGAAATTGCCGTGAAGGGCGGTGTCAAGACAACTTCGGCGCGTGGCTGCTGGCGTTTCAACTGCCGGACGATTTGGCGCGCCAGTTGAGTGCATTCCGACTGGCTGCCGTTCATTTTCCAATTGCCAACCACCAATGGATTGATCATCGATTGTCCTCAAGCGCCTTGATGCCGGGCAGAATCCGCCCTTCAAGAAACTCCAAAGTGGCGCCGCCGCCGGTGGATAAATGGGCGATCTTGTGTTCCACGCCCGCCGCGGTGACCGCGGCCACGGTGTCGCCGCCGGCGATGATGCTGGTGAGTTGGGGGAAGTTATCGGCGAGAGTTTGCGCCAGCACGCGGCTGCCGTGATCGTAGGGCGGGACTTCGAAGAGTCCCACCGGACCGTTCCATAGGACCATTTTGGCTTGGCGGATTTCCGCCGCGAAGATCGCCGCGGTTTTCGGTCCAATGTCGAGCCCCATGCGATCGGCCGGTATTTGCTCATCGGCGTTGGCCGGATTTTTTTTATCGGCATCCCCGGTGACATGGTCCACGGGCAATATTAAGTTGACATTGTGCGCCACAGCTTCCTTCATCAAGTCCTGGGCCAAGCCGAGTTTGTCCGGTTCGACTAACGATTTGCCGATGGCTGCGCCCTTGGCTTTTAAAAACGTGTATGCCATGCCGCCGCCAACCAGCAACGTGCTGACCTTGGGCAGCAGATTACGGATGACGCCGATCTTGTCCGACACTTTGGCGCCGCCTAAAATCGTCACGAAGGGTTTGGCCGGCTTGCTCAGCAGCGGTGCCAGGTAATCGAGTTCTTTTTGCAGTAGCAGCCCAGCCGCCTTGTCGGCAAAAAATTCCGCCATGGCTGAAATCGACGCATGAGCACGATGGGCGGCGCCGAAGGCATCGTCGACGTAAACCTCGCCGAGTCGGGCCAGAGCCTGGGCAAATTCCCGCTGATTCTTTTCTTCTTCCGGATGGAAGCGTAGATTCTCCAGTAAGACGACCCGATTCTGCGAATCGCCAACGATTCGTTCGACGGTGTCGCCAACGCAGTCGGGGGCCAGCACGACCGGTTGCTTGAGCATCCTCTCAAGATGATCGCGCACCGGAGCGAGGCTATATTTCGCCACCACCTTGCCGTCGGGCCGGCCCAGATGGGAGGCGATGACGACTTTTTTCGCGCGCTCTAAGATCTGGCGAATGGTTGGCAGCACGCTGTCGATGCGATGGGGTTCGGTGATCTTTCCTTGATCGATCGGTACGTTGAAATCGACGCGCAGGAAAACCGTTCTGTCATGTAGGACGAGGTCGGCAAGTTTTCGGATCATGCGACGTTCCTGTTCGCTAAAAATTGGCTCGACAAAAAGTAGTTCTCAATTGACTAATGATTATAAGACTTGTACTAATTCTTTTAAATAGCTGCTCAACGATTCGTGATGCTTTCTTTCTGGTATCTTCAATTACTGTTGCAAGACGGGCTCGTTCCACCACCGACGCATAGTATCCTTGATCTGGTGCGCGGATCGGGCGTGGTGGTGCAGGGGATCCTCTATCTGCTGGTGCTTTTCTCGGTGGGCAGCTGGGGCATTATCGCGCAAAAATTTCGCCAGCTGCGGCGCGCGAAAATCGAATCGGCCAAGTTTATCGAAATTTTTTGGGAGCGCCGCAATCTAGCGGCGATCCACGACGCCAGCCGCGAACTCAGTTCGAGTCCGGTGGGGCAAGTCTTTCGTTCCGGCTATGAAGAACTGGTCCGGGTAACGCGATCGAAGAAAGAATCGGCGCCCGGCGATTATTTGACCACCGAGCTGGGCGGCGTCGAAAATGTTTCCCGGGCGATGAAGCGGGCGACCAGCGTGGAAATCACCAAGTTAGAAAAGCACTGCTCATTTCTCGCGACTACCGCGAGCTCGGCGCCCTTTATCGGTCTGTTCGGCACGGTCTGGGGCATTATGGATGCGTTTCGCGGTTTGAGTGTGACTCACTCATCGAGCATTCAAGCTGTGGCGCCGGGCATTGCCGAAGCGTTGATCGCCACCGCGGTGGGGTTGGCGGCGGCGATTCCGGCGTTGATGGCCTACAATTATTTCGTCCAACAGATCAAAGTGCTGGCGGTGGACATGGATAACTTCTGTCACGAGTTTCTCAACATCGCCGAACGCCACTTCTTCAAGTAATTAAATAATAGGGTATACTCAAGCCAAATCACGATCGACGCCGCAGTGGCGGTTGTTAACTTTGGCTTGGTGCAGCTTTGCGGGCGGATTCAGTTTGCGTCAGCAGTTTCATAAATTGAGAGGTTGCCATGGCTATGGATGCTTCATCCCAGCGCGAAGGTAGCGCCATTGCGCAAATCAACGTGACGCCGCTGGTCGACGTCATGCTCGTGCTGCTAGTGATCTTCATGGTCACGACGCCGATCCTACAGCAGGGCGTGCAAGTCAACTTGCCTCAGGCCAAAACCAACTCCATTCCCGGCAACCAAGAACATTTAGTCGTCACCGTCGCCAAAAATGGCAAAACTTATCTCAACGATAACGTCGTCACCCTTGGCGAGTTGGGGCGAAAGCTGCGAGCGATCACAAAACTCCAGCCCGATAAACAGGTTTATCTGCGCGCCGATCAAGATGTGCGCTACGGTATCGTCATGAAAACCATCGCCGAGATCAAACAAGCAGGCATCGAAAAGTTAGGCATGGTAACGCGGCCGGGCGAAGCGGAGTAGTCGCTAAGGATGGCCGAGGTGAGTCCAACGCCGACGATCAGTTTACGCGAGCGCTCGTTACCGCTTACCGGCGGCGAAGAACGCCTGCCCAAGTGGTTGACGATGTCGTTCGTGCTGCACGGCGCGCTGATCGGCTGCATGTTCACCATGTCATTTTTTTCCCCGGCTCCGGTGCCGGAGCAACCCGTGTATACGGTGGACTTGATCGGTGGCGAGAAGATTGGCCAGGCGAATCTCGGCACGGAGCTTCCGCCAGCGCCGAAAGCGGCGCCCAGCCGGGCGGAGCCGGAAGCCGTGCCGGTGGCTGAAACCAAAGCCGAAAGCAAAAGAGAAAAGCGCGATAAGGCCAAGCTGGCGGAGAAGCAGGCGTTGGCCGAAGAGCAATTGGCGCTGAAAGAAAAAAAAATCAAGACAACGACCAAGCCCGAGTCACTCAAAGAACGCAAAAGCGAAGCGAAAGCTGAAAGCGCCAGCGCCGATAGTGTGCGCGAGCGTTTGATTCAAACCGCCGCCGAGCGCGCCCGGGCGCGAACCGAAAGCGTTCAGAAAGCGTCGAAAGGTGAGACGCTCAGCGCCGGCAACGGTGAAGGCGAGGGCGCGGCATCCCTGGGCGTCGGTGGGCGCGGCGGACCGGGTATCGTCAAAGGCATCGATTTTATCGCCTACCAAAATCGCATGCTGAGCACCATTAAAGATAATTGGGCCTGGGTCGGCCAGCGCAGTAATTTGCGCGTGGTGGTCCACTTCGGTGTCAAGGACAACGGCGAGATCGTCGGTCTCAAAGTGGTGCAGCCCTCGGGCGATTCGTCCTATGATGAGTCGGTGTTACGGGCGCTAAAAAAATCTAGTCCATTACCGGCGCCACCGGAAGCAGTGCGTAAAGAATTCGCCGACGTCGAATTGACGTTTCGGCCGCGGGATTTGGGAGCGTGAAGGTATTATGATGCAATCGTTACTGATGGTGGTCTTGCTGTCGCTCGCGCCAGTTTATGCGGCGTTCGGCGCGGTGACCGCCGAAATCGTCGGCCAGGGCGGCCAGAAATTTCCCATCGCGGTGTCGCCGCTGAAAAACCTCGGAGCCGCGAGCGGCGATGCCGCGCGGCTGTCCAGCGGTATTGCCGATGCGATGGTGCACGACCTGGAGCTTTCCGGTTGGTTTAAAGTCTTGGATCGCAGCGCTTACATCGAAGACGGACAAAAAACCGGCATCACTCTCGGTGCCTTCGATTTTAAAGATTGGTCGACCATTGGCACTGAGGGATTGGTCAAAGGCGGTTTTACCGTCCAAGGCGAGGATGTTACCGTTGAACTCCGTTTGTTCGACGTTTATCAAAACAAAGAGCGGATCGGCAAACGTTACACCGGAAGGGTGCGCGACTTTCGGCGCATCGCCCATAAATTCGTCGATGAGATCATCCAGCAGTTCACCGGCGTCCCCGGTGTTTTCAACACCCGCATCGCTTATGTTTCCAACAGCGGCGGGCGGTTCAAAGAGATCTATGTCTCCCACTTGGACGGCAGCGAGAAATTTCAGGTGACCGACAACCACACAATCAATCTGTCGCCCTCATGGAGCGCCGATGGCCGGTCGATTCTTTATTCATCCTTCAAGGAGCGCGGCCAGACGCTTTACTTGTTCGAATTGTTCAGCGGCAAAGAGATTAAATTCACTCCCAGGGGCGCCGCCAAATATCTCGGGGGCAGGCTTTCCCCCGACGGCCAAACCGTTGTCGCTACCGTAGAATCGGCCGGCAATAGCAATCTCTATCTATTGGATCGCGCCGGCAACGTGATCCGGCGCTTGACGGAAGAGCCGGGCATCGAGGTGTCGCCGGCTTGGTCGCCGGACGGCAAGCAGATCGTTTACGTCTCCGACCGCAGCGGTGGGCCGCAATTATATATTTTAGAATTGGCCAGCGGCAAGACGCGCCGGCTGACTTATAGCGGCGGCTATAACACTTCGCCGGAATGGTCGCCCAAAGGCGACCGCATCGTTTACACCGGACGGGTCGGTAGCCGCTTTGCGGTTTTTTCTATATCCGCCGAGGGCGGCGAGCCGCGCAAGCTCACGGCCGAATCTTCCGATAGCGAGGATCCGACCTGGTCGCCGGATGGGCGGTTCATCGCCTTTTCGTCCAATCGCGCCGGCAAATATCATCTTTATGTCATGCAAGCGAGCGGCGAAAACCAACGTCGATTGACAGGTTCTGGGGGCGATGATACAAAACCGAGTTGGTCTCCTCGGTTAGATTAATTTCTCTTCAATCCAGGTCAATTTAGTGTGGTCTTTGTTCCAGCATTGGAGGAATCCCATGAAAACTCAGTTTAAAATTGTATGTTATTCATTGGTAATGGGCTTGGCCTTCTCTTTACAGAGCTGCGCGCCGTCGACGACAAACCCGATAAGTAGCTTGCCGCCGCCACCGGCGAAGGACGCTGCTCGCAGCGCCACCGGTGAGGGGCAGCGCCCGTCAACCAAGGAGTCCACCACCGGCGATTCGAGTCTCAAGGATTTACAAGCGGGCAAGGCTCCGGTGACGCCGGCGTCGAGTCCGTTGAAAGACATTTCTTTTGATTTTGACCGCTACGATCTTTCCGCCGATGCGCGCACTTTGTTGCGCGCCAACGCCGATTGGTTGAAGAGCAATCCGGCGCTGCGGGTGGAAATCGAAGGCCACTGCGACGAGCGCGGCACCAATGAATACAACCTGGCCCTCGGCGCCAAGCGCGCCCAAGCGGCCAAGGAATATCTGGCGACTCTCGGTGTCGCCGCGGAGCGGCTGTCGACGACGAGCTATGGTGAAGAGATTCCGGTTTGCAAAGAAGCGAATGAGGCCTGTTGGAAGCAGAACCGGCGCGCCCGTTTCGTGGCGCAGCAAAGCCGCCCGGCTTCCTAACCCTTTGGCGGACAGATGATTATGAGACTTTGCTCAATCCGGCAATATTTTTTATTCGCGGCTTTGCTTGCCAGTGCCAACGTTTTTTCGGCCTGCGTCAATCCGCAACAAGTTGAGCTGCTCGAACGCGAACAGCGCCGCAGTCGCGCCGATCTGGCAACCTTGCAGAGCGACGTCGACGGTTTTCGCGCCACTCTGGCTGACACCCGCGCGAATATTCAACAGATGCAGCGCGATCTGAGCACGATCAAAGAGCGCATCGACGAAACCCGCGTGCAAGTGGGCCGGCAGATCGGTCAAACCAGTCGAGAAGGCGACGAGCGGGTGCGCAATCTGGAAACCCGTTTAGCCAAGCTCGAAGAAGAGGCGAAAGCGCAGGCGCAACTGCTCAAGAGCCGTGACGATGAATTGAAGCAGCTGCGCGACGCCAGCGAGCAGCGCGCCGTGGTTTATGACGGTGCCAACGAGATCGGGCTGGGCGAGAACGAAACCGTGCGCAAAGACTATGAAACCGCGTGGCGCAGTTTCGAGCGCAAGGATTATCAGGCGGCGGCGAGCCGCTTTCGCGAGTTCATTAAGAAACACACTAAGAGCCGACTCACCGCCAATGCTCAGTATTGGCTTGGCGAAAGTCATTTCGCTTTAAAAGAGTTCGACAAAGCGATCGTCGCTTACGACGAAGTGCGCCGCTTTCCGCAGAGCGACAAAGCCGCGGTGGCGTTGCTCCGCCAAGGTTTCGCCTTCGCCGAGTTGGGCGAGAAGCTCAACGCCCGATTAGTCCTGCAAGAGCTGGTCGAAAAGTTTCCCCAGTCCGCCGAAGCGCCGCGCGCCAAGCAGCGATTGAAAGCGTTGGAATCCTAGCCGCGTTCTGGGTGCGCTTTGGCTTTGCCGTGGTTTCGTTGCCGCGCGCCCAGCCGTGGCGATTGGTAATTTATTTTTTGAACTATGCAGATCGTTCGCCACATCGATGACCCGAGCCTGACGTTGTCCGGGTCCGTGGTCACTTTGGGAAACTTCGACGGTATTCATTTGGGCCATCAAGCCCTCATCGGCGGCGCTGTGGCGGCGGCGCGCAAACTGGCGCTGCCCTCGGTGGTGCTAACCTTCGAACCTCATCCGCTTAAAGTTCTCGCGCCTGAGCGCGCGCCAAAAATGTTGCTTACCCATAAAGAGAAAATGCAGCTGCTAAAAGATCTCGGCGTCGACGTGGTGGTGATTCAACAATTCGATCTGACCTTCGCCAAGCTCGCGGCGGAGGATTTCGTGCAATCGATTTTGATGCGGCGCTTGAAGGCGCGGCAGATTTGGTGCGGCAGCGATCTGCGTTTTGGTCAAGGGCGCAAAGGCAGTGTCGCCGATCTGCATCGTTGGGGCGGTGCACTTGGTTTCACCGTGGCCCATGTCGATGCGGTGCTGGTCGACGGCGCGCGGGTCAGCAGCTCGCGCATTCGCCAACTGGTGGCCCAAGGCCAAGTCGAAACCGTGCAGCCGATGCTCGGCCGTTATCATTTTTTATCCGGGCGGGTGGTCGGTGGCGAGCGGCGCGGCCGGGAGTTGGGTTTTCCCACCGCGAATATTTCCAGCCGCGCCGAAGTTTTGCCCTTGGACGGCATCTACGCGACATTGTTCCATCTCGGCGCGCGCTGCTTGCCGAGCGTCACCAGCATCGGCCTCAATCCGACCTTCGGCGCCGGGCCGCGCACGCTGGAAAGTTTTATTCTCAACTTCGCCGAAGACATTTACGGCGCGGTGGTGCGCTTGTCCATTGTCAAAAGAATTCGCGGCGAAATAAAATTCACCTCGATCGATGCCTTGGTCGAGCAGATTCGCGCCGATGTGGTTAGCTCGGAAGCGATTTTTCATCAGCTCGGGCTGATCGATTAGTTGCCATGCCGTCCACCCCTAGCGCCGCGGTCGTATCGCTTGAAATCGATGCCAGCGCCGTGGGCATGCGCTTGGATTTGTTTCTCGTCGAGCGCTGGGCCAAGGTGCAGAACCAATCGGGCCTCAGTCGCGCTGAAATTCAGCGTCTGATCGACGAAGGGCAGATCACGCTCAACGATAGAGCCGCCAAAGCCAGCGGCCGATTGAAACTCGACGATCGCATCGACATTCGCCAGCTGCCGGCGCGCGAGAGCGCACTCGTCGGGGAAGCGCTGCCGCTGGAAATTCTTTACGAGGATGCGGATTGTCTGGTCGTCAATAAAGCGGCGGGCATGGTGGTGCATCCGGCGGCCGGTCAGCACAGCGGTACCTTGGTAAATGCGCTGCTGCATCATTGCGTCGATCTGGCGGCCATCGGCGGCGAGCGGCGGCCGGGGATCGTGCACCGTTTGGATAAAGAAACCTCCGGCGTGATGATCGTGGCGAAAAATATCTACGCGTTTCAACAGCTCGTCGGTCAATTTAAAAATCGCCAGGTGCAAAAAGAGTATCTCGCTGTCGCATGGGGTGAACTCAAGCCGGAGGTGGGCCGTATCGATCGTCCCATCGGCCGCCATCGCAGCGATCGCAAGCGCATGTCGAGTCTGCGCAGCGTCAACAAAAGCCGCGACGCCCTGACCGATTGGCAAGTGGAAGAGCGCTACGGCTGGAAGCATGGTTCATCACCTGTGGCGCTGACCTTGGTGCGTTTGCGGCCGCGCACCGGACGGACGCATCAGTTGCGGGTGCATCTCGCCGACATCGGGTATCCTTTGGTGGGCGATAAGGTGTACGGGCGCAAGCGCGGCAAACTGACGGCCGCCGATCCGTTGCTCGATAGTTTTCCGCGCCAAGCTCTCCACGCCGAGAAGCTTGCCATCGATCATGTCCGCAGCGGTGCGCGCATGGAGTTTTGTGCGCCTCTGCCGTTGGACCTGTCGGAGCTCTTGGATTATTTGCGCGCGTCGACTAACGCCGGGGGGGGGCGCGCGGCGGAATTATCACGGCAAGGGGTTGACAAGGTAGCGAGGTTAAAATAATATTCTCCTATAGCAAGATTCAATTCAGTCATTCTTTGAATCAATCCCCGCACCGATAACGAGTTCAGCCAATTTTAAGCGCTCGAAAATTTGATTTGTCAGCCAAACAAAACGTTTGTTTCTGCGTCCAGATGTTTGTCACTTCATTAGGGTTATTCGTGCGACCACTGCCAGCCTGCCGATGATCGGGCCGGATCCTGCCGTGGGGCGCCGCTGTGTGTGACGGCCGTTGGCCTTTTGATTCTCAAAAAAATCGTGTTTTCATAGTCAGACTGTCAGTGAAGGGCTGTTTTAGCGAAAGGAGAGATATCGTGTATGGTTCGAGGTAGAATGCGTTCCGCCGAGCCGGAGGCCGTTGTCGAAGATAACGGTTTGAATTTAAAGGCTCTCAAAGAGAAGAAGATCGGCGACCTGGCGCTGATTGGCAAGAATTTCAACATTGACGGCGCGGCCAACATGCGCAAGCAGGAGCTGATCTTCGCCATTCTGCAAGCTCAGACCGAGCAGAATGGTCACATCTACGGCGAAGGGGTTTTGGAGACCCTGCCCGACGGTTTTGGGTTTCTCAGAGCGCCGGACTACAACTATCTGCCTGGACCCGACGATATCTATGTCTCGCCGAGCCAGATTCGCCGCTTCAGCCTGCGTACCGGCGATATCATTTCCGGCCACATTCGTCCGCCCAAAGAAGGCGAACGCTATTTCGCGCTGCTCAAAGTTGAAACCATCAACTACGAGGATCCTGAGCGCGCCCGGGAAAAGATTCTCTTTGACAATCTGACGCCGCTTTATCCCAATGAACGTTTGCGCCTCGAGGCGGACCCCGGCGATTACACCACTCGGATTGTCGATTTGCTCACGCCCATCGGTAAAGGTCAGCGCGGTCTAATCGTCGCGGCGCCGCGTACCGGTAAGACGATGATGCTTCAGCATATCGCCAAAGCGATCGCGCACAATCATCAGGAAGTGGTTTTGATCGTTTTGCTGATCGACGAGCGGCCTGAAGAGGTCACCGATATGCAACGGTCGGTGGACGGCGAAGTGATCAGTTCGACCTTCGACGAGCCGGCGACGCGCCATGTGCAGGTCGCCGAGATGGTCATCGAAAAAGCCAAACGCTTGGTCGAGCATGGTAAGGACGTGGTGATTCTCCTCGACAGCATCACGCGCTTGGCGCGCGCCTACAATACCGTCGTGCCGCCGAGCGGCAAGATTCTTTCCGGCGGCGTCGATTCCAACGCTTTGCACAAACCGAAAAAGTTTTTCGGCGCGGCGCGTAACATCGAAGATGGCGGCAGCTTGACGATCATCGCCACCGCGTTGATCGATACCGGCAGCCGGATGGACGAAGTTATTTTTGAGGAGTTCAAAGGCACCGGCAACATGGAAGTCCATTTGGACCGGCGCTTGATGGATAAGCGAGTTTTCCCGGCCATCGATATCAACAAGTCGGGAACCCGCAAAGAAGAGCTCTTGATACCCAAGGAAGATCTCAACCGGATCTGGATCCTGCGCAAAGTTTTGTCGCAGCTGAGCGTGGTCGAATCGATGGAGTTTCTCCTCGATAAGATGCGCGGTTCAAAAACCAATAAAGATTTTCTCGATTCCATGAGCCATTAACTATCCCATATCCCGCACAATCTTGCGTAGTCGGGCGATCTTTGTTAGAAACGCAGGGTCATTGAAGTCATAAACGGATTTTGGGTTTTCGGTTTTTGCTCGGTAACGCAAGCTGCCGGGTAAAAAATCATCGTTAGCAAAAATACACACCCTTTCCGATTCCCATCGTGGTGCCTTAACGGTGCGGCGGGAAGTTGACGAAAGGGGAGGAACAACCAAAGGAGAGCGAGACATGGGCGATATTTCGATGAAACAATTGTTGGAGGCAGGGGTTCATTTCGGCCACCAAACCAGCCGCTGGAATCCCAAGATGAAGCCGTATATTTTCGGCGCGCGCAACGGCATTCACATCATCGACCTGCAACAAACCGTCACCATGTTCAAAGACTTAGAGGCGGTGGTGCGCGACTTGGCGGCATCCGGCGGTCATATTTTATTCGTTGGCACTAAGAAGCAGGCCCAGGACGCGATCCGCGAGGAAGCGGCGCGCTGCGGTATGTTTCACGTCCACAATCGCTGGTTAGGCGGCACGCTGACCAACTTTACGACCATTCGCCTGAGCATCGACCGGCTGCGCAAGATCGAAGACATGGAGAACGATCCCAAGATCGTCGCCGCATTGACGAAAAAAGAAATGCTCGGGTTGAGCCGCGAAAAAGCCAAACTCGAACTATCCCTGGGCGGCATCAAGTTAATGAAGAAGCTGCCGGACGCGATTTTCGTGATCGATCCGAAGCAGGAAGAGATCGCCGTCAAAGAGGCGCGCAAGTTGGGCATTCCGGTGATCGCCGTGATCGATACCAATTGCGATCCCGACATGATCGACTACAAAGTGCCGGGCAACGATGACGCGATTCGCGCCATTCGGTTGTTCTGTTCGTCGATCGCGGAGGCGGTCAATGAAGGCAAGATGCTCTACCAGCAATCGCTGGTTAAGAACAAAGAAGATGACAAGTCGATAGCGGGGGCTGTGGCTGAAATGGCGGAAGGCGCCGGAGCGGGAGTCTAGGTTCGATGGAAGTCACCGCATCACTGGTAAAAGAGCTTCGGGAAAAATCCGGAGCAGGGATGATGGATTGCAAGAAGGCGCTCGGAGAAACCGGCGGCGACTTGGAGAAGGCCTTCGACTTTCTGCGCCAAAAAGGATTGGCCGCGGCGGCGAAAAAAGCCGATCGCATGGCCGCTGACGGAGCCGTTGGCGCTTACGTTCATGCCGGCGGTAAAATCGGTGTCCTGGTCGAGATCAATTGCGAAACCGACTTCGTCGCCCGTACCGCGGAATTTCAAACTCTGTTGAAAGACATCGCCATGCAGATCGCCGCAGCCAACCCGCGTTGCGTGCGGCGTGAAGAGGTGGTGGCCGGAGACTTGGATAAAGAGCGGGAGATCTACCGCCAACAGGCTCTCGATCAGGGCAAGCCGGAAAAGATTGTCGACAAAATCGTCGACGGCAAGATCGACAAGTTCTATTCCGATGTCTGTTTGCTCGAACAGTCTTTTATTAAAGATCCCGATAAGAAAGTTTTGGATGTCGTCAACGATGCCATCGCCCGTCTGGGCGAGAACATTCAAGTGCGCCGCTTCGCCCGTTTCAGTCTTGGCGAAGGGGCGGTCAAAGAGTAACTCGAAAGACGACGGTCCTCCATGAACGACGGCGTGCCGAAGTATAAGCGGATTCTGCTCAAAGTCACGGGCGAGATTTTTGCCGGGGCGCAAAATTTCGGCATCGATGGCAAGACCGTCAAAGCCTTCGCTCAAGAAATCAAAGAAGTCAAAGAGATGGGCTGCGAGCTCGCCATGGTGGTCGGCGGCGGGAATATTTTCCGCGGCGCGGTGGCCAGCGAGATCGGCATGGACCGAGCCAGCGCCGATACCATGGGGATGTTGGCGACGGTGATCAATAGCCTGGCGCTGCAAGATGCCTTGGAGCATTTAGGCGTCTCGACTCGGGTGCTGTCGGCCATCGAAATGCGCCAGGTCGCCGAACCCTACATTCGCCGGCGCGCTACCCGTCATTTGGAAAAAGGCCGGGTGGTGATATTCGCCGGCGGCACGGGCAATCCTTATTTTACCACCGACACCACCGCCAGTTTGCGCGCCATGGAAGTGGGCGCCGAAGTGATTCTCAAGGCGACCAAAGTCGAAGGCGTATTCGACGCCGATCCAAAAAAGTTCTCCGACGCGACCAAGTTCGAAGAGGTGACTTACATCGAAGTGTTGAACCGTGATCTCAAGGTGATGGACTCGACGGCGATCTCGCTGTGCATGGATAACAACATGCCGATCATTGTCTTCAATTTGATGGAGAAGGGCAATATCAAACGGGTGGTGGCGGGCGAATCGATCGGCACTTTGGTCAGCGGAGGAAAGCGATGAACGACGCGATCTTCACTCAGCTGCAAAAAGAAATGGACGGTTCGGTGGGCGCCTTGCGCCGAGACTTGACGAAGCTCAGGACCGGCCGGGCTTCGACGGCATTGCTCGAACATCTGATGGTCGACTATTACGGCGCTTCGACGCCGCTCAACCAGCTGTCCACGTTGAGTGCTCCCGAGCCCAGGCTGCTGGTGATTCAACCTTTCGATCGCAGCGCCATGGTCGAAATCGAGAAGGCGATTCTCAAGTCCGATCTCGGTTTGACGCCGAACAACGACGGCAAAGTGATCCGCATACCGATCCCCCAATTGACCGAAGAACGGCGCAAAGATTTGGTCAAGCATGTAAAGAAAATCGCCGAAGAGTATCGCGTCTCGGTACGCAATCACCGGCGCGTCTGCCTCGAGCATCTCAAAGAGGCGGAGAAGAAAAAAGAAATCACCACCGACGAGGCCAAGCATGGCCAGGAGCGGGTACAAAAGATTACCGACGAGTTTATCGGCAAGATCGATCATGTCGTGAAAGCCAAAGAAGAAGAGGTGATGGCGGTTTGATTCGCACGAGCCTTGCCTGTGCCATGCTTCGCAAACCGATCGCCGCTGGGCTTCACGAAAAAAATCCGCCCCAGGTCTAGCGCCGTCCACGACGCTCCGATGAAAATCACTTCCCACAAGTCGCCATGGAGCTAGACGGCTTAGACAAAACCCGCTTGCCGCAGCATGTCGCCATCATCATGGATGGTAACGGACGTTGGGCCACCGGGCGCGGTAAGCATCGCATCGAGGGACACCGGCGCGGCAAAACTTCGGTGCGGGTGATCGTCGAGATGAGCCGTAAGGTCGGCATCCGCTTCCTTTCCCTATACGCATTCTCCACGGAAAATTGGTATCGCCCCGACGACGAAGTCGGCGCCTTGATGATGTTGCTCGAACATTATCTTGCCGCCGAACAGGCGAAGATGATGCGCTACGGTATTCGTCTGCTCGCCGTGGGCGATCGCAGCCGCTTGCCGGCGAGCGTGCGCGGCGCGCTCGAAAGAGTCATCGACATGACCCGCGATAACCAGCGCATGACCGTGGTTCTAGCGCTCAGCTATAGCGGCCGGGACGATATTCTGCGCATGGTGCGAAGTCTGGCCCGAGAGGTGAAGGCGGAAAAGCTCGACCCGGAAAATATTGGCGAAGCGAACATCGCGACCCATCTCGACACCGCGGGGATTCCTGATCCCGATTTATTGATTCGCACCAGCGGTGAAATGCGCATCAGTAATTTTTATCTTTGGCAGATCGCCTACAGCGAAATGTACGTCACCTCTTGCTTGTGGCCCGACTTTCGCGAGAAAGAATATCTCCAGGCGCTGCTCGAATATCAACGACGCCGGCGCCGCTTCGGCCGCACCGACGAGCAACTCGGCGAAAATCATAAATCGTCACTGGATGCCGGTGGACGCCAACCTTAGATCGCGCCTGGGGACGGCGGCGGTGGGCATCCCGCTGCTGGTCTGGGTCATTGGCTGGGGCCCGACTTGGTTGTTCTCGGGGTTATTCCTATCGCTCACCGCCGGCGCCTTACGCGAATATTTCGCCATGACCTTTCCCGCCGATGTGAACCGCCAGATGGCCGGTGTTGCTTTCGGTTTCGCTCTGGCGCTGATCGTGGTTTTTTTTGGTCAAGCGAACGCTCTGGTCGCTCTCGGCTTACTCCTCGTCCTGCTATTTTCCGCGAGCGTGTTTTTCAATGGCCAACGATTTGCCTCCACCGGCGGATTGGCGCGCACGCTGCTCGGTGGTTTTTACATCGGCTATCTGGTGCCATTCGTGATTTTGTTATTCACTGGCGCCGATGGTCGGTCCTGGGTTTGTTGGTTATTGTTCGTGGTCATGGCCGGCGACAGTTCCGGTTATTTCATCGGCAGGCGCTTCGGCAAGCAAAAGCTCGCTCCGGCGATCAGTCCGGGAAAAACCGTTCAAGGCGCCTGGGGCTATTTCGCCGGCACGGTTGTGATCGGTCTCAGCGGCGCGTACTTGTTGCTACGCCAAATCCCCTGGCCAGAAGTTGTTTTGCTGTCGCTCACCGTCGGTGTGCTCGGCCAGATTGGCGATTTATTCGAATCGTCGGTCAAGCGCGCCTTCGCGGTCAAAGATTCCGGCAGCATGTTGCCTGGCCATGGCGGTTTGCTTGACCGGCTCGACAGTTTGATATTCCCGGCGGTGTTTACGACAACCTATTTGAGGATTTTTCAATCATGAGAACCATCGCGCTGCTCGGCTCCACCGGCTCCATCGGCGTCAGCACCTTGCGTTTGGTGCGCGAGTTTCCTGAAAGGTTTCGCATTCACGGCATGGTTGCGGGGAAAAATCTCAAACTCTTAGCTGCGCAGGTCAAAGCGTTTCGTCCCAAAGTTGTCTCGATTCAGCACGAAGCCGACGTTCCACGACTGCGTAAGCTCCTCGGCAAAATCACGGTCGAGATTCTCCACGGTGAAGCGGGCGCATCGGCGGTGGCGAGCGCGGCACCGGTGGATGTGGTATTGGCGGCGATCGTCGGCGGCGCCGGACTGATGCCGACGTTCAAAGGCTTACTTGCCGGCAAGGAAATCGCCCTGGCGAATAAAGAAGCGTTGGTGATGGCCGGGGAGATTTTCGTCAAGGCGGCCAAACAAAAAAAGGTTAGGCTCTTACCCGTCGACAGCGAGCATAGCGCGATCTTTCAGTGCCTTCAGGGCAATCAGCGTAGCGAGGTCGATAAAATCATTCTCACCGCCTCCGGCGGGCCGTTTTTGCGTACGGCGCTCAACCAATTGTCCAAGGTTAGCATTGCCCAGGCGCTCAAACATCCTAACTGGAAAATGGGCCGTAAGATCACCATCGATTCGGCGACGATGATGAACAAAGGGCTCGAGGTGATTGAAGCGCACTGGGAGTTCGACATGGCGGCGCAGGGCATAGAGGTGGTCATTCATCCCCAAAGCGTAGTGCATTCCATGGTGCGCTATCAGGACGGCGCGGTGATGGCCCAACTGGGCATCGCCGACATGCGCATTCCCATCGCCTATGCGCTGGCTTATCCGCACCGCCTCAAAGGTAGCTGGCCGGCCCTCGATTTGTTCGAGCGCAACGAACTCAATTTTCTTACTGTGGAACAAAAACGTTTTCCGGCACTAGGTTTGGCCTACGCCGCGCTCAAAGAAGGTGGTACAATGACCGCGGTCTTGAACGCCGCCAATGAAATCGCGGTGGCGGCATTTTTGGCCGGCAGGATAGGATTTCGCGAAATACATCGTATAATTGACCGAACCATGCAGAGCCACAAAAACAGCCGGGCCAGAGAGATCGGTACGATCCTCGAAATCGATGGTTGGGCCCGGGCCAAGGCGTCGTCGCTGATCGGTTGAGCGCCACTTAAGGAGCGGACTAAATGGAAAATGTTGCCTATTCGATTGTCGCGGCCGTGGTGGGCCTCGGCGTGCTGATCGTTTTTCACGAGTTCGGCCATTTCCTGGTCGCCAAGCTGTCCGGCGTCGGTGTGCTCACTTTTTCCGTCGGCTTTGGACCGAAATTATTTGTCAGGAAAAAAGGCGAAACCGAGTACGCCTTGAGCGCTCTTCCGTTGGGCGGCTACGTCAAGATGATCGGTGAAAATCCCGACGAAGAAGTCGCCCAAGCCGATCTCGATCGCTCCTTTGCGCACAAGAGCTTGTTGAAACGCATGGCCATCGTCTTTGCCGGGCCGGCATTCAATTTAATTTTAGCGGTTCTGTTGTTGATGGTGGTCTACACGTTTTACGGCGTGCCAGTGATGTCGACGCAGATCAACGAAATCGTCAAGGGCACGCCGGCGGAAAAAGCCGGTTTGCTCAAAGACGATCGGATCGTCGCCATCGACGGCAAAGCGGTCAAAGAATGGGATGAGCTTTCCGGCACGATCAAAGCCAGCGGCGGCAAGATGCTCAATCTTCAAGTGCAGCGCGGCAACGAGACACTGAATATTTCCGTGCAGCCGGAACGCAAAGAGGGGCGTAATGTTTTCAACGAGCGCAAAGACGATTGGCTGATCGGTATCAGCAGCCGGGTGACCATTGAAAAAGGTAAAGCCGGATTGGCGATTGTCCGCGCGGTTTATCAAACTTACGATTACTCAAAACTGACGCTTCAAGCCTTCGGAAAAATGTTGATGGGCGACGTTTCGCCGCGCAACATCGGCGGCCCGATCATGATCGCTCAGATGGCGGGGCAGCAAGCTCAAGAAGGCTTCGGCAGCTTCCTGGCGTTTTTGGCGGTGTTGAGCATCAACTTGGGGGTGCTCAACTTATTGCCCGTGCCGGTACTCGACGGCGGCCATTTATTATTTTTCATGGTCGAAGCGGTGATTCGTAAGCCGGTGGCGCTGCGCTATCGCGAAATGGCCCAGCAAGTCGGCATCTGTCTGCTCGGTCTACTCATGGTCTATGCATTTTACAACGACATCGTGAGATTCTTCGAAAAACAGGTCGGTGGATGAGAATTCTCGGTATCGACACCGCCACACCGGTCGCCAGCGTAGCGTTAATTGACGAAGATAAAATATTGGCCGAGCAGATTTATGGTGCGGCTCGAAGTTCCAGCGAAAACTCATCGCCGCAGCCCAAAGGCAATCACGCCGAAGTCATCCTGCTGCTGATTCGCGCGCTGCTCGACGGCGCCAAGCATTCGCTTGGCGATTTGTCCGGCATCGCCGTTTCCATCGGGCCGGGATCGTTCACCGGCCTGCGCATCGCCCTCGCAACGGTCAAGGGCATCGCATACGAATGTGGTTTGCCGGTGGTCGGTGTGTCGACGCTGCTCGCCAATGCGGCGCGCGCTGATGTTGCTGACGGCGTCGTCGGTTCCTTACTCGATGCCCGCAAACATGAAGTTTACGGCGCGTTGTTCCGCCGCGTTGGAACGAACTTCACACGTCTGACCGAGGATGCGGTATTGCCGGTGCGCCGCTTCGGTGAGCTATTACAGGAGTCCCACGCCGTGTGTCCGTTGCTGATCGGCAACGGCGCCATCGCTTATCAAGCTCAGCTGAAAGATTGTCTTAGCGGCGCGATACACGTGAGCGCCGGCGATGAATTCGCTTCGGTGGCGGCCCAAGTTGCCCTGCTAGCGCGTGAGCGCATCGCCGCTCACGCGAGCGACGATATCGGCGCCCTCGCGCCGATTTACCTGCGTCCCTCGGAGGCTGAAAGCAAACGTTTTCTCGCGCCGCTAACCTCTTGAAATAGATCGAAAAGTTCGTTGACTTTGAAAGTACCGTAAGTTAAATTGAGTGCCGTTAAAATATTTCCGATGATAATAAGGAGGCCTGTGTATGGAAAGTTACGAACAAAACAGGATAGTCTCCCTGCTCGATCAAGAACCGGAGCTGAAAAAGTTCTATGACGAGCACCTCGAGCTTGAGAAAAAACTCGCGGAGTTTCAGCATAAGCACCACCTCTCTTTGGAAGAAGAAGTGGAGATGAAACGGATTCAAAAGATCAAGCTCATCGGCAAAGATCGCATGATGGAGATCGTCGGCCGCCATCGATAAGATGGCGCTGAGAGGTAGGAAGTAAAAATGAAGTTAACCGGCGCGGAAATTTTTTGTGAGTCGCTCAAACGTGAAGGGGTCAAAACCGTTTTCGGTTTGCCCGGCGGAGTTGTGTTAAAAATCTTCGATGTGCTGTGCCAGCGCAAGGACATCGACTTCGTGCTCACCCGCCACGAGCAAGGGGCGGCGCATATGGCCGAAGGTTACGCCAAGGCAACCGGCAAACCGGGCGTCGTCTTGGTGACCTCGGGACCGGGCATGACCAACATCGTGACCGGCTTGGCCGATGCGTACATGGATTCCGTCCCACTGGTCGCGTTCACCGGCCAGGTTTCTACCGATTTGATTGGCAACGATGCTTTTCAAGAAGCTGACAACGTCGGCATTAGCCGGCCTTGCACCAAGCACAACGTCTTGGTGAAGGATGTCAACGACCTCGCCCAAGCGATCAAAGAAGCGTTCTACATTGCCACCAGCGGCCGGCCCGGACCGGTGTTGGTCGACATTCCCAAGGACGTGAGCATCGCCAAGGCCGAATTCAAATATCCCGACAAAGTAAATTTGCGCGGCTACAATCCGGTAGTGAGCGGCAGCAAACAAAACATAAAGCAAGCGGCCGAAGAGATCATGAAGGCAAAAAAGCCGATGATCTACGTCGGCGGCGGCGCGCTGTTTTCTGATGCCGCCGACGAAGTTCGCGAGCTCGCTGAGATCACCCAGATCCCCGTGACCATGACTTTGATGGGCCTGGGCTGCTTTCCCGGCAGTCATCCGCTGTCCCTCGGCATGCTCGGCATGCACGGCGGTTACTGGACCAACATGGCGATGCACCACTCGGATCTTTTGATCGCCGTAGGAGCGCGCTTCGATGACCGGGTGACCGGCAAGCTATCGGAGTTTTGTCCCGAAGCGCGGGTGATTCATATCGACATCGATCCGACTTCGATCAAGAAAACTTTTCACGCCCATATTCCAATCGTCGGCGATGTCAAAGCGGTGCTGCGCCAGATGAACGTGATGCTGCGCGCCATGGACGGCAATCCGGCGAAGATCAAAGCGCTGCGTTCGCCGTGGTTGAAGCAGGTCAACGAATGGAAAGAGTCCCATCCATTGACTTACAAGCAGGACGACAAGATCATCAAGCCGCAGTACGTTATCGAGAAACTTTATGAATTAGCCAACAAGGATGCCATCGTCGCCACCGACGTCGGCCAGCATCAAATGTTCGCGGCGCAATATTTCAAGGGCAACAAGCCGCGCACCTGGTTGACCTCGGGCGGTCTCGGCACCATGGGCTTCGGTTTTCCCGCGGCCATCGGCGCCCAGTTCGCCTATCCCGAGCGGCAGGTTTTGTGTATCACTAGTGAAGGCAGCTTCCAGATGAATTTGCAGGAACTGGTGGTGGCGGCGATTCACAAGATGCCGGTGAAAATCGTCCTGCTCAATAACGGCGTGCACGGCATGGTGCGCCAGTGGCAAGATCTTTTCTACGAAGGACGATACTCGGCGAGTTTGCTCGGCAAGACTCCGGACTTCGTCAAGTTGGTCGATGCTTATGGCATCACCGGACTGCGCGCGCTCAAGCCAAGCGAAGTGGTGCCGGTGTTGAAAGAAGGCTTGAAACATAAGGGGCCGGTGCTGATGGATATTCACACCGATCCCTTCGAGAACTGCTACCCGATGATTCCCGCCGGCGGGGCGCAGCACGAGATGATGCTCGAAGATCCGCCGGAGCTTAAATTGGCGCGAAAGGGCGGAGCACATAAAAGAAAGGTCGATGAGGGCGAAGGTGAGCTTCCTGCCTGATTTTTTCGCGAATGGAACATATCATATCGGTTCTTGTTGAAAACAAGTTTGGCGTTCTCGCCAGAGTTGCCGGACTGTTTAGCGCCCGCGGCTTCAATATCGAGAGTCTCTCCGTAGCGCCGACGCTCGATGCCTCGACGTCGATGATTACCATCGTCACCGTCGGCGACGATCGGATCATCGAGCAGATCATGAAGCAGCTTAACAAAGTTGTCGAAGTACTGAGCGTCGTCGATCATAGCGAGACCCATTTTCTCGACCGCGAAACCGCGCTCATCAAGGTGCACACCAAACCCGAGCACCGCGACGAAGCGGTGCGCATCGCAACGATCTTTCGCGCCAACATCGTCGATTCGTCGGCGACGACCTACACGATTGAAATCACCGGCGATGTCGAGAAGGTCGAAGCGATGATCAACATGCTGAAACCCCTCGGCATCAAAGATTTGATCCGCACCGGCCGCATCGCCATCTCCAGGGAAACCACCCGCACCGCGTCGCCTCGGCGCGAGCCGGGTTTGTTGAAGTCTTAGCGCGCCGATCCTTTTGCGCTAAATCCATTTCGGTGCGCCGCCGCGCGCCGCGGACCTCGCTGATTTTCCCACGCGGGAAGTTCTCGCGGTGGGGTTTCGGCACATCGACGGGGGATCGCCGCTCTGGAAGAATCCTCTTTTTTTGGGCGACTGAGATTGTCGCAATTATTGTTGCGCGTGAGGCGTGTCGAGTTCTTGCCGATAGATAGTTTTCGCGCGCGGGGAATTTCCGGGAACTGGGTCGCGACCGGCGCTCGCTGACGGTCCTTCACGAAATGCTCAGGCGTGAACCCGCGCCCCTCCCTTTGAAATATGATTTAGTCAACGCGAGGCCCGACTACAATTCGGACTCTACGGCCAGGTATTGAATTATTCTCTATGATCTTGGTAGTTTCCTTCCATGGTAAGCAAACCGAGAATTGAGCTTCGCGGTGCGCTTCATCGGAAAAATTATCCGAGGCAAACGTCGCCAGGGTGTTGGCAAAATAGTCAATACTCAGGCCTGACCCCAGGTATTCTGACCGGAGCTATATCGCCGAACCGGCGAGCCGTCAATCGCACGAGTGATAGTTGAAATCACGGCTTTGCCTCGGATGGTTCGGGCGATGCAGCGCTCGGAAGAGCGGGATTTGTTGCCCGTTGAGACGCTCGATCAAACGCGAGACCGAGCGGCATGAAACGATAATGACAGGCTTGTCATGGTGGCCGATTCACGATCGACCGAGAATGGGGCAGAAAGTGTAGATATCAAATAGACAATGACTGACACTTATACTCTCCGATTCAGCCATTTGCGAAGCACGAGCACGAATACGGCTGATTGATGCGTCCTCTTGGAGCTAACGGCATGAACGGCTTCTAACATATGCGCTCCAGACCTTTCAATGTAAAACCAGCCTGTTCGCTTTTCTTTGGCCGCCCCCCAATCAAATTGTTTGAACATTCGTCAGTAACGCTGATATCTCCATAGTCAGTGCAACGAGCGGCTGAGTTAACGCGGAAAACTAGGAGGTCGAGTGAGCACCCGATTAATGATCGTTGTCATGGCGTTGTCGGTTTGTGGCGAGTTTATGACGGCGAGCCCGAGCGGCGCTCAGGAGCGCATCAAGATCGCCTATAGCGCCGATAACTCGACCAACGTGATCTGGTATAGCGCCCTGGACACCGGGATTTACAGAAAATACGGGCTCGATGTTGAGTTGATATTTATCCCGAGCTCGACGACCACCGTTTTAAGGAATCTCTGAACAAGTCATCTAGCAAGTCGTCTAATAACGAAGAGCAGAAAGACCGACAAGGTGAGGCGGGAGGAAAGAGCGTGGGGGAGCAGACAACGTTTGCGAGTTTGGCGTGGGCGAGAAAGAAAAAGCAGAGCAAGC
>SHYW01000083.1 GCA_009692615.1 Deltaproteobacteria bacterium
CGGCCTCAACCACGGTGATCTCGCTGCGATATACTCGTTGAATTACGTCTAGTCGTTTCTCGTCTTTCATTGTCAGGGTTGTCATCCTTCCACCCTGACATAATTACGTTGCCGTTAACCCCTGACATAATCACTTTGCTACAACAACGGTTATAATAGTCGTTGACAGAAGCGTGACGGCTCAGCTACCTTCGCGGCAGATATTTGGCAGTGCTTCATCGATTGCGGCTTTTTGCGCAATCATTTTCCATTGGTCTCGAAATGATAATTAGCAAACTCAAAACGGAGGTTGGCGATGAGTAAAGATGGATTCGATCGACGATCGTTTCTCAAAGGCGCAGCGGCCAGCGCGGCGGCGGTGATCGGTACCCAGTTCGCGGCGGCGAGCGCGCCGGCGCAAGCGGCCGAGCAAAGCACGGCTTCGAATAGCGGTCCCGCGGAGCACGGCAAAATCATCGCCCGGCCCGGCTCGGATTACATGGTCGACGTGATCAAGGCGACCGGCATCGAATACATCGCCTCGAACCCCGGATCGAGTTTTCGCAGCCTGCAAGAGTCGATCGTCAATTACGGCGGCAACAAGAAGCCGGAGTTCTTGACCTGCATGCATGAAGAGTCGTCGGTGGCGATGGCCCATGGTTACGCCAAAGCGGCAGGCAAGCCGATGGGTATCTTGGCCCATGGCACCGTCGGCCTGCAGCATGCGGCGATGGCGGTTTACAACGCCTGGTGCGATCGCGTGCCGGTGATGATTTTTGCCGGCAATTTTCTCGACGCCGATAAACGGCGGCCCGGCGTCGAATGGTATCATTGCGTGCAAGATCCGGCGTTGATTTTGCGCGATTTTACCAAGTGGGACGATCAACCTGTTTCGCTGCAACATTTCTCCGAGTCGGTGATGCGCGCCTACAAGATGGCGCTGACGCCGCCCATGGGGCCAGTGGTGATTACCGTCGACGGCGATTTGGCCGAAGAAGCGGTTCATGACGAAAAGAAATTGCGCATGCCCAAGCTGACCCGCACGATTCCGCCGCAGGGCGATAGCGGTGGATTGACCGAGGCGGCGAAGATGCTGGTTGCGGCTGACAAGCCGGTCATCTTAGCCGACCGCGCGGCGCGCTCGCAGGAAGGGATGAAGCGCATCGTCGCCTTGGCCGAGGCGCTCAACGCTCCCGTCGTCGACATCGGCGGGCGCATGAACATGCCAAACACTCACTATCTCTGCCGCAACGAAGATCGCCGCTCGTTGGTTGGCGAGGCGGATGTCGCGCTGCTTTTGGAAGTTGCCGATCCCTGGGGCCAGTTCAATTCAATCAGCGATCCGCATCATGAGTACCGCCGTTTGTCGAAACCCGACGTGAAAATCATTCACATCTCCTTGGGCGATACGCTGACCAAGTCGAATTATCAAGACGCGCAACGGTTCATGTCTGTCGATCTGGCGATCTCCGGCGATGTCGAGGCTTCACTGCCGGCGTTGACCGAAGCGGTGAAGACGGCGATGAGCGGCAGCCGCCGCTCGGTGCTCGCCGATCGCACTAATAAGCTGCGCGAAGAGCACAAACGCATGAAAGAACAGTCGCGCAACGCCGCCACGGTCGGTTGGGATGCCACACCGATCAGCACGGCGCGCATGTCGGCGACGCTGTGGAATACGATCAAAAGCGAGAAGTGGTGCATGGCGGTGAGCGGCATGCAGTGGAACAAGAGTTTGTGGCCGGCGACGGAACATTACAATTTCATTGGCGGCTCGGGCGGCTCGGGCGTCGGTTACGGCGCGCCGGCGGCGGTGGGGGCGGCGCTGGCGAATCGTGACAAAGGGATTATCACCGTGTCTTTCGAGGGCGACGGCGACTTGATGTACGCGCCCGGCGTGCTGTGGACCGCGGCGCATCACAAAATTCCGCTCTTGATGGTGATGCACAACAATCGCGCCTATCATCAGGAAGTGATGCACTTGCAAAAAATGGCGGCGCTGCACAATCGGCGTATGGATCAAGCCGCGATCGGCACGACCATCGAAAATCCCAATATCGATTTCGCCAAGCTGGCGTCGTCGTTGGGGGTTTATTCCGAAGGCCCGATTACCAGTCCGGCGGCGGTGGGTCCGGCGCTCGCCAAGGCGTTGGCGGTGGTCAAACGCGGCGAACCGGCGCTGGTCGATGTGGTTTGTCAGGGACGGTAGGAGGAAAAAAATGACGCAACTGATTCTCCAAACAATTTTACTACTTGTGGTTTCAACCGTATTCGCTCAGGAGAAACCGGCGGCGGGTTCACCGGAGCAAGGCAAACAGAGCTATACGAAATATATGTGCTACACCTGCCACGGCACGGTGGGCCAGGGCGCCGATCGCGGCACCGGGCCGAAGCTCGCGCCCAGTCCGCTGCCGTATCTTGGTTTCGCCTTGCAGGTGCGTTCGCCGCGTTTGGACATGCCGGCTTACCGCAAAGAGTTTGTCAGCGATCAAGAGCTGGCGGATATTTACGCCTATATGGCGTCGATCAAACCGGGGCCGGCGCTGAAAGATATTCCGCTGCTCAATTTCCAATAAGCCGCAGAAAATTTTTTTCTAGCGAATGAATCTGGGCTCGGCCTGTTCTTAGGCCGGGCCTTTTTTCTGACAAGAGTTAAACTTACGAAATGAACACCATGGCACTTTATTCCCTGGCGGCGGCGCTCTATGTCGCCGGCGGCGCGTTGATGAAAGCTTCGCGCGGGCTGACGCGGATTTTGCCGACGGTCGCGCTGGTAGTCTTGTTCGCCGCCGGCGCGCTGGTGCAGGCCAAGGCGATGCGTCATCAACAGATGGGTTCGAGTTACGTTGTCGTGCTCGGCCTAGAAGCGCTGCTCGCGGTGATCGCCGGCAGCGTCTTCTTCGGCGAACAGGTCACGGCGAAAATGCTCACTGGGGTAATTTTCGTCGTGATTGGCATCGTGATGTTGCGGCTGACCTAACGGCTCGATCGTTTAAACGCTCAGCTCGTCAGCTCCCACCAGTTTTTATCCAAGTCGCTGAAGATAAAATTTACTTTGCCGTCGGTGTTTTCGAGTTTGCCGAGCTCAGTGAGCGCCATTTCGTTTTTTCGTGCGGCGAATTCACAATGCGCTCGTTCGACTTCCGCCGCCGAACCGAGTTGCAGAGTGAAACGGTTGACTGGCGCCAAATATTGGCGTGGGCTGCGCTGCAAGACGACAACGTACCAAGGCGTCGAAGGATGCTTGATGTATTGCGCGGTGCTGAAACCGGCGGCAATTTCCAGTCCGAGTACCTCGACGTAAAAGCGCCGGCTGCGCTCGACGTCGTCGCACTGCAGCGTGCCGTGGGTAAAAGCTTGCGGCACGTAACCGCGGCCGGGAAAGCGCTCGCGGTTTAAAGTGCTGTCCCAATGGCCCGCCGTGTGGGAGCGGCCATGCAATGCGCCGCCGGGATTGTAATACTCAATCTCCAGATGATTCCCGCCGGGCTCGTGGAAATAGACCGAGTAGGCGAAGTGGGCGCTCTGCGGCTTGGTGATTTTGTCGATGCGGTAGTTATTCTTATTCGCTTCGAGATATTTCCAGGCGGCTTCGACTTCGCCGTGGCTGGCGACGCGAAAGCCGTAGTGATTGTCGAAGCTCTTGTCCGGCGCATTGAGCCCGCTTTCATGAACGACTAGGCGCCAGTCGGTGTTGGGATGTTTCATTGTTGCTTCGCTTGGTTTGCGTTCGACGATTTCCATCGCCAGTAAGTCGGTGAGGACCGGCAGGGTTTCGTCGAGCGAGCGGCATTCGTAATGGCCGGCGATGAGTCCCGTGGTTTTGAGCATAACCTTCTCCTCTGCGGGTGAGCCGACGTGCAAGTTTTCCATTCAAATAACGTCTCACGCGGCGCAGTGTCAAACGCTGCGCGATCGATGGGATTCGACACGGGTTGTTATCGGTTCGCTCAACGTTTAAGACCTTCCGGATAGAGCTCTTTCAGAAATCCTTCTTTCTCCAGTTCTTGGATGAGCGAGTTGTCGATCAAGCTATCGAGATTCAATTTGCTGTTTTTGCCTTCGGGAATACTGTCCAACGCCTGCTGGATGCCTTCGCGCCTGACGTAGGGCACGGCTTCCCAAGCCTCACGGTAAAATTCGTAAGTTTTTGCCAACACTTCCCGGTCGCTAGTCTTGATATAGCGGCCCAAAGTTTCGATGGAGAGTTCCTTGTCGGCCTTAAAAATCTTGATGCCCTCGATGTAGACTTTAAGAAATCGTTTCACGACACCGCGCTGGGCGCGGAGAAACTCCCGGCTGACCACAATGCCTTGGGTCGAATAGGTCAGAGGCAGTTTGCGCATGTCGATCAGCACTTGAAAACCCAGCTTCTCGGCCTGATAAAGCTGATCGACGTTCAAGATCGCGCCGTCGACGATGCCGGAGGTGAGCGCCACCATGCGCTCGCCGAGTCCGCCCATTTGCGCGATGGAGATATCCTGAATTCTAAATTTGTGATGGGCCAGCGCGTCGCGCAGCGAGACATCCGAGAGCGAGCCGAAGCGGCTGATCGCTACGCGCTTGCCTTTGAGTTCGTCGACTTTTTTTATTTTCGGATTGACCATGAGGACATTGAGTGCGCGCTCGATGCCGCCGGCGACGATGACAAGCTCAGCGCCTTTCGCCCACGCGCTCACGGCGGAGGGCGGCGCCAGGCTGGCGACGCCGACGTCGCCGGAAAGCAAAGTTTGCACGATCAACGAACCGCCCGGCATGTAGATCAGCTGGGCTTCGAGCTGATTTTTCTTGAACAGGCCGGCGCGTTCGCCGAGATAAAGCGGCGCTTGAAAGCCGGAGATCGAGACGTAGGGAACTTTGATGGTCTGGGCGGAGGCAGAGACAACGAACATCAATGCGGCGATGCCTGCCAACAGCAGGCGGTGAAAAGTTTCTCGCATGATTTTTCTCCTTGCTGGTCGGCGGCGCTTGGCTTGTGGTGGTTTTCGGTCGAGATTCCTCGGCTGCGCCTCGGAATGACAACCGAAGCAGAGTTAGTTCTTGTACAGGTTTTTGAGAAAGCCTTCTTTCTCCAACTCATCCAAAATCGTGAAGTCGATAAAGCGGCGCGGGTCGGCGGTTTTCGCTCCGGGTAGTTTTTCCATACCTTCAAGAATCGTCTTGACGCCGTCGATGGCCGTGCGCGGGATGCGCAGCATGTTTTTCGCCTGGATCGCGTAGGCTTCCTTCACTTCGTCGCGGCTTTTTGCCCGGGTCCATTTCTGGATTATCTTCATGCTGAACTCTTCGTCTTCGAGATAAGTCTTCATGCCTTCGAGAAAGCCGCGCATGAAACGCTTCGCAGTATCGCGCTGGCCGTCGATGAAACGTTTGCGCGTGACCACTGTGCCGGTGATGTAGGTCTTGTCGATCTTGGTCATGTCGAACAGTTCGACGTAGCCCAAATTCTTGGCGCGCAGATTACTCGGCAACGAGATCGGCGCGGCGTCGATGACATTGTTCACCAAGCCTTGAACCAGCAAGCCCATTTCATTCAACTGCACCATGGTGACGTCGGTGGCCGGATCGAGGTTCCACATTTTCAGCATGGCGCGCGCCAGCGCGTCGGGGGTGGCGCCAAAGCGGGTGACGCCGACGCGTTTACCTTTCAAATCTTGCGGCGTTTTGATTTTTGGGTTGACGATGAAGCTATAGAGCGGCTTGTCGAGAATCGCGCCCATGAACAGCGTGTCGGCGCCGCTCAAGTTGGCGCTGACGCAGGCGTCGGTGACCGACTGCGCGATGGCCACTTCGCCGGCGAGCAGCGCTTGCAGCGCGGTGATGCTGCTGGCGTGGATCAGCTCGACGTCGAGGCCATGCTTCTTGAAGTGGCCGGCGTCGAGGGCGATCCACGGGATCGCTTGATTGACCGAGATGGCGCTGTAGGCGAGGCGCAGCGGCGTGAGCTTCGCCGATTCGGCGCTGTGGGTGATGCCGGCTTTTACGATTATTACGATGCTGACAAGAGCGAAAAGCAGGCGGTGGAATTTGTCGGCGTGGATACGATTCATCGGTCCCTCCGAGCATTGGTTTGACGCGCGGCTCATTCTACCTGGCGGTCACTGGGCGTCAATCAAATTTTTTCATTGCGCTTATGGCGTAAACCCAGCGGGCAAAACCGCGGCGCTACGGTCCGGCGGACTGTAAAGGTTTTGGACAAAGGGGCAAGCGCGTCCTGCGGCTTGGCAAGGGCGAGAAGCTTTAGACGCGGGCGCCCTTTGCGAATCCCCTGTTCGGTGGTATGGAATTCGCTCATACACAGACTTAGGTTGATGCGATGAACTGACGCCCTTATCTGGTCACCTCGGGCGCCACGGAGCAAATGGTGAAACCGACAGCCTAGATTGCTGAGGTTTATTGCCATGAGCCTGACCGGGTCTCGATTCGCATCAACGACTGCCAAGCGCGGAATAACTTTTTCACAAAGTGTAGCAGCGATCGCGGTGCTCGCCGGCGTGATCTTTTCAGCCTTCCCCAGCCATGCGGGTTCCGTCTCGTCAGGATTTCAGGTTTCTGTGCGCGTGGAGAAAAGCTGTCGTGTATCGAGCGAGTTTTTGGCCGCCCTAGCGACGAGCACCAATCAATCCGCCAGCGTCAATTGCAACACCAACGCCGCCAGTGGCAGCGCCGTGCCTCAGCCAGTCCCGGCCACGGTGAGTTCTACTTGGGTTGCAGGGTCGGAAGAATCCCAAGGCACCAAGGTTGTCACGCTAAATTTCTAAGCCAGCTGCGAATTTCTCATCCTCGTTTCATCGCTTCAGCACTTCATCGATCACTTTCAGCGCCGGTTTGGTGTCGATGTATTCAGGCCGGTAGGCGGGAAAAAATTTGGCGCCTTTGCTGAGACGATAGGCGCTCGGCAGATGGTCCTTGGGCACGTCTTCGCGCGCCGATAAAGAAAAATCTTCGTCAAAGGCTTTTTAAAAAACGCTCTGGCCGTCGCGGGAGATCAGCCAGTTGATGAAGACCAGCGCGGCGTTGGGATGCGGCGCGCGCTGAAAAATCGAAACGGTACCGCGTTGAGGCCGGCCGTAGACGCCTTCTTTGAAAATGGTTGGCAGGAATCGGCCGATGGGCAAACCTTGCTTGACCGCCAAGTCGGCGTCGCTGGCGAAAAATGCCAAAGCGAACTTGCCGACCGCGAGCCAGTCGAGCATCTGGCGCGGATCGCGCGAAAACGTCAACTCCATCTGGCCGAATAGTTTGCGCAGGAACTCAGGTCCCAGTTCCGGATGATAGTAGAAAAAACTCAAACTGCTACTGGTAGCGACGCCGGTTTCGTGCGGATCGATGGCGACGATCTTGCCTTTCCATTTGGGTTCGAGAAAACTCCAATAGGAGGTAATCTCTTCGGGGCGGACGAGCTGGGTGTTGTAGACTACGTCGGAGCGTAGCGCCATTTCGAAAACGAAAATATACTTGACGTCATCGTCGGCGTAGTGAAACTTCCCTTGAAACCATTTCGCGCGGTCGACATTTTCGCCAAGCGTAAACAACGGTTCGATGGGATCGAGCAGGCCGCCGCGATAAAACATGCTGTAGGGCGTGCCGATGCCGCCGAGATAAACATCGGCGAGATACTTGCCAGCGCGCCGCTCGGCGAGCACTTTCTGCGCCAGTTGATTGCCGCGGCCGATGACGGCGTTGAGTTTGATCACCGGATAACGTTTCTGAAAACTTTCGAATACCGGCTCGAAACCGCTGGTGGCATAGACCGTGACTTGGCCTTCGGCGCTAGCTGCTTTGAGCGCGGTTTGCCAATCTGCCTGTCGCTTGCCGGACAAATCCGCGCCGTGGCTGTTCGCCGAAGCGAGAACCAACGCCAGGATCGTGATGCATAATTTCGTGTTGAAATTCATAGCATCGCTGTAGTTCAATTCTTGCGCGCCTTGCGCAACATGTCTCAGCCCGGAGCGTCTCGGATTCGGATGTTCCTCGCGCCAAGGTCGCTATGGTCGCAAAGTCAAAAAATTATGTCTTCGATTCCTTTGCGTGCTTTGTGCGCGATATTCCGAATTCCGGTTGCGACGCTGCCGCGTTACGGCCTTCGTGGTGAATTTTTCCTTCTCTACAACCCGTACAGCGCCATGGCATTGTCGCTGACGATCTTTTTCGCCAGCGCCGGAGTGAGACGCGGGTCGGCGCTCAGGTTGGCCAGCGCCATCAACTCCGTTGCACTGTCGGCGTGGGCGTAGTCGGAGCCGATGACGATGTTGTCGTCGCCGAGCTTGCTGACGATGTAGGGAATATCGTCGGTGGTTTCGCAGGCGACGAAGATGCGGTCTTGCTTGAGGAAATCCCGGCTAAGCTCTTTACCCTTCATGCGGTAGCGTTTGGCCAAGTCGGTGTAGGTGTAAGGCAGCCACTCGGCGCTGATTTCGAGAAAGCCGATGCGCAGTTTGGGAAAGCGGTCCGGGATTCTATCCATCACCATGGAGTGAAAGCCGCCGACGCAGTTCAATTTAAATTTTGAAAAGCCGACGCTCTCGTATTTATAATAGTTGTAGAGCGTCGCGCTGCCGTTGGCGGCGTGGACGCCGATGGCGATGTCTAGACGCTGGGCCTCTTCGTAGAGCGGAAAAAAATAGGGATCGCTGAGCAGCCGCTCGCCCTCGGTGCCACGCATGAAGATCGCGCAGGCGCCGTTCTCTTTGGCGAAGCGCGCCTCGGCGAGCGCCTGGTCCATGGTCATCAGCGGCACCACCGCGGCCCAACGCAGCCGCTCCTTGGCCTGCTTCCATAGATCGGCGAGCCAGCGATTGTAGCCGCGGCTAAGCGCGAGTTCGACCTCGGGACGCGGCGTCAGCGGAATCAAAAACAGCGTCGGGTAGAGCACCTGAATGTCGACCTTGAGCTCGTCCATGTGTCGCAAGCGCGCCGCCACGTCGCGCATCTCGCGCGACGCCTGTGGCGTGTTGCGGCCGACGTTGCCGGATTTTAATCTCAGCGTGCCGTCGACCAGCCAGTACTCGTCCTTGGAATCGCCCTCAGTGGAGCCGACGAGTTTTGGGCGGTATTTCTTATCCGCTCCGTCCATGTATTCCCAAGTTTGTTCGGTTTCTAAGACATGCGCGTCGGCGTCGATGGTCGGTATTGCTTTACTCCTCGTTTTATTGCGATGACGAAACTTAGACTCCATAACATTGCAAAATGTTTTGAGCAATATGGCCATTCGCGCTGGCAAAGGCGAATTGACTTAGGGGCTGGTTTTCTTATACTCGGCTGGCTTGTCAATGGGCCATGGCGTCATTGGCGCCGCAAAATGGAGGGTGAAGCATGAGAGGCTCGGTTGCCGGGAAATTCTGTCAGTTGGTCTTGTTGGCGTTTTTCGCCTCGGGCCAATTGGCATGGGCGCAGAACGACGAGCGGGCAAAGATGATCGAAGCGGCGAAGAAGGAAGGCAAGCTGGTTTGGTATACTTCGACCAACGTGACCGAGTCCAAGCCGCTGCTCGACGACTTTGAAAAACAATATCCATTCATCAAAGGCGAAATCTTTCGCGCCAGCGGTGAAAAGACGCTCAACCGCATCGTCACCGAAGCGCGCGCGAACCACTCCGAGTTCGATATCGTCACCATCAGCGAAGTCGATGCTTTGACCAACGCCAAATTGCTCGCGCCCTATCGCTCGCCGGAAGCGGCAAGCTTCATTCCCGAATTCAAAGATCCAAACGGTTACTGGACGGCGGTGTATATCAATTACACGACCATCGGCTACAACCCCAAGTTGGTGAGCGAGAAAGAGGCGCCGAAACAGTGGGACGATTTGTTGGATCCCAAGTGGAAGGGCAAGATTTCCATCGACCAAGAGCAGTATCCCTGGTTTGGCACTTTGCACAAAGCGTGGGGGCGCGAGCGGGCGCAGAAATACCTGCGTGGGATGGCGAAGCAAAGCATTCAATGGCGCAAGGGCCACACGCTGATCGCCCAGCTGATGTCGGCGGGGGAGTTTCCGCTCGGAGTCGTCTACGCGCACCGGGTCGAAGAGATGAAACAAAGAGGCGCGCCGATTGAATGGGTGAGCACGGTCAATCCGATCGTGGTGACTGTCAATGCCGCGGGCTTGAGCACCAAGCCGCAGCATCCCAATGCGGCGAAGCTGTTTTATGATTTTTTGATGTCGCGGCCGGCGCAGCAGCGATTGCGTGCGTTGCGCCGCATTCCGGCGCGGCCCGACATCGAACCGTTCTCGCCGCGCATGGAGCAGTCGAAGCTGAAATTGCAGGTCGAGCCTTCGCAGACTGGACCGCAGTTCAACGCGACGATCAAAGAGTTCCGCGAGATCTTTGGACTGTAAGCAAATTGTTGGACTAAGAACTAGCCGCAAAGAACGCAAAGGGCGCAAAAAAAATCCGAATCGTAGGGGCGTATGGCATACGCCCTCTGCGCTTTAGTAAAGGAGTTACCGATGTCGAGGGATGCTGGAACCCGCATATTGTCAGTCTTCGTTCTAGGACTGCAACTTGTCGTTGCCAGTTCCGTTGCCGCTCAAGAACTAAAAAAAGTTCGTTTCGGCTACCCGTCGCTGGGTTTTCGCCAGGGCCATATTTGGGTGGCCAAGGATGAAGGGTTCTTCAAAAAATACGGCCTCGATGTCGAGCCGATTTTTTTGCGCGGCGGGCAGATGGCGATCCAAGCGTTGGCCAGCGGCGATCCTCCGTTGATGAGCATCGGCCAGGTCGTGCAAGCGTCGTTGGCGGGCCATGATCTGGTGCTGATTGGCGGCGTGGAGATTTACTACGACTCGACAGTGTTCGCGCGTCCGACGATTACTCGGCTGGAACAGTTAAAAGGCAAGCGTATCGGCATCAGCGGCTACGGCGCGGCGACCCACTTTGCCGCGATTATTCTGGCTAACCATCTTGGCTTCGATCCTGACAAAGATTGGCAACTTGTTCCCGGCGGTCCGGACGCGGAGCGCATCGCCGCCATGTCGGCGGGCAAGATCGATGCTGGCGTGTTTAATTCGTCGACGTTGCCGATCGCCAAACGGATGGGCTTGATTGAGCTGGTTAAAATTCCCGATCTGAAGATCGAAGTGCAGGGCAACGGCATGGCGACCACGCGGGCTTATATCAAAAGCAATCGCGAAGCGGTCAAGTCGGCGGTCAAAGGCTACGTCGAAGGGATTTACTCGATCTTTTATAACAAAGCCGGTGCGCTCAAAGTCTTCGGCAAATACATGCGCACCAACGACGCTGAAGTGCTTGAGGCGAGTTACCAAGCGTACGTGACCACGACACAGAAGAAGCCCTACCCGACGCTGAAAGGTTTGCAATTTCTCCTGGACCGCCTCGCGCCGTCGATGCCGCAGGCCAAGACGGCGAAACCGGAACAGTTTGTCGATATGAGTTTTTTGCAGGAGTTGGAGAAAGAAGGATTCTTCAACGAGATGGCCAGGCGCTATCCGGCGAAGTAAAGGATCAGAGATCTCACCACAGAGGGCCTAGCGCGGCAGAGCCGCAACCGAATTTCGGAAAACTCTCGCAAAGGCGCTAAGGCGCAAAGGTTTTAAGAAATAAATTCTTATCCTAACTTGGCGCCTTTGCGCCTTGGCGAGAGGAATGTCCGAGTCCGAAATGTTTTGTTTGTCGAAAGATTTGCGCGTGACGCGCAAATTTTGAGATATAGTAGTCCAGAGATCACAGAGTTCGGAGTTTTCATGATCGAAACCCTTCGTGTCCTTCGTGCCTTCGTGGTTAAAAGGACTTTCACTCTTGGTTAGGAGAATTCATGCCGAAGAGCTTGAGCACGTTTCTCGATGAGTGCCGCCGGGAGATTCCCGGCGAAGTCGTTCACATCGGTAAGACTATCGATCCGGCGCACTACGACGCGACGGCGATCGTCAAGCATCTCGGCGCGCAAAAGAAATTTCCCATCGCGATCTTCGATAAGCCGCTGAATCTGCACGGTCAGCCGAGCGAGTTTCCGTTGGTGCTCAATTGCGAGATCTCCCAGCGCAAGACCCAGATCGCTCTCGGCATGCCGCGCGATTCGACCCGCAGCGAGATGGCCGAGGCTTGCCTAGCGCGGGAAGCTCACCCGATCCCGCCCATCGTCATCGATAGAAAAGACGCGCCGGTAAAGCGCAACGTCAAGCGCGGCGCCGAGGTCGATTTGTATCAGCTGCCGTTCATGCGCCACTACGAGATGGACGGCGGGCCCTATAGCACGCTGTCGACCATCGCCAAGGACCGCCGGAGCGGTATCTACAATTGCTCGTACCATCGCATGGAGATCAAGTCGCCCAACCGCACGGCGCTCTACGCTTCGCCGCGCCATCTCTGGCGCATGTATCTCGACTACGAACAACAGGGGCTCGAATGTCCAGTAGCGACGGTAATGGGGCACCATCCGGCCTATCATATAGGAGCCTGTTATACCGGGGCATTCGAAGTAAGCGAGTTCGATATCATCGGCAGTTATCTCCAAGAGCCGCTGCGGCTGACGCCTTCGGAGACCTGGGGCGACGACTTACTGATTCCCGCCGACGCCGAGATCGTCATCGAAGGCGCGTTGATTCCCGGCAAGCGGGTGGTCGAGGGGCCGTTCGGCGAAGCGCCGGGCTATCTCGGACCCCAACGCTATGTGCGTTGCGTCGAGTACGAAGTCCGGGCGATCAATTATCGCCAGGGCGCCATGTACCAGTCGGTGATCACGCCGGAGGGCGACAAGCCGTGGATGGATCTGCCGCGCGAGGGCGCGTACCTGCGCCGCTGCCGCGAGGCGGTGCCGGGCGTCACCGCCGTGTGCAAGCTCGGCCGCCAGGCCAATTACAATATTTTTATCGCCATGAAGAAAATGTCCGAAGGCGATCCCGGCCGGGCCGCCGCCGCGGCGCTGACCTTCGATCACGCCAAACATGTTTTTGTCTTCGACGACGATATCGACGTCTTCAATCCGACTGACGTGCTCTGGGCCATCGCCACGCGCGTCCAGCCGCACTTGCAGATTTCTATTACGCCGCCGATCTTTCGCGGCAACATGCTCGATCCGTCGTTGGCCGACGAGATCAAGACATCCTGCATGATCGTCGACGCAACCAAGCCGCTGGACCGGCCTTTCTCGCCGGTGTCGAAGTGCCCCGACGAGGCGATGGCGCGGATCAAGCTCGAAGATTTCGTGCCTGGAGAGGTCTTGCAGCATATTCCCGTCGACCGGACGACCTATTGGGCGTGATAGCCGCGGCTTGGCCGCCGCTCGTTGCAATCGTTCCTAATGTTCATGACGACCAGCGCTCGCGCGCTAATCACAAGGAGGAAGTTTATGAAATCGACAACCGTTCTCGCTGCGTTGGCATTTCTGCTATGTGCGGCTGTTCCAGTGCGGGCGCAAACCCTTGACGAAGTTTACAAACGCGCGCTTACCGAAGGCGGCACGCTGAACTTCTACGGCACCTTGGCGCAGATCAACGCTGAGATAATCTTGCCGCTGTTCGAGAAGCGTTTTGCCGGCATCAAAGTAAATCATGTCGACGCGACTTCCGACCAGCTGGCGACCCGGATCATTGCGGAGTCGCGCGGCGGTAGGATTCTTGCCGACACCTTTCAAACTCTATTGGAAGGTCTGGTGCGCCTACAGGGCCAAGGATTGCTGCTCGACAAACTGCCGCCCGAAGCGGCGGCGTATCCCGAACAACTCAAAGGCACCAACTGGTTGGCTAGCGATCTGATTTACATCGTGCCGGCTTGGAACACCAACAACGTTAAGAAAGAAGAAGAGCCCAAGCAGTTCGAAGACTTCGCCGAGCCGCGTTGGAAAAATCGCTTGATCGCCGAGCCGCGGGATTTTCAGTTGCTGCTCGGCCTGGCCAAGCACAAATACAAAAATGACGATAGAGCCGTGGCGCTCCTCAAGCGCATCGCTGCCAACAATATCGAGTTCCACAAAGGCCACTCGCAGCTGGCCGAACTGCTGATCGCCGGGCAGGCCGCAGCTTGCCTTACTTGCTACGCGCATCATTATCCGGTGCGCAAACGAAAAGGCGCGCCGGTGGACTACATGCTGACTGAAGGCACCGGCGACATCGACGCCACCGCGATTCTGAAAAACGCGCCGCATCCAAACACCGCGATGCTGTTCGCGCGCTGGGTGGCGAGCGAAGAAGGTCAGAAAGCGTATGCCGTGGGCGGCAGGCTGCCCGCCCATCCCAAAGTTGAGCCGCTGGAAAAAACCCGTCCGGCGAAAGTTTATCCGGTCGGCGAAGATGACATCAAAGATTATCCCAAATATGAAAAACTGTGGAAGGAAATATTTGCACTGAGGTGAAGAGGCCACGGCTATCGAAGGGCTTTGTCGACATGAGCTTCTTGCAGGAGTTGGAGAAGGATTCTTCAACGAGTTGGCGAAGCGCTATCCGGGGAAGTAAAGAGTTGTAGAATTAACCCCAAAGAGCCGAGCGCGGCGCAGCCGCAATCGAAACTCGGATTATCTCCCGCAAAGCATGTCCTGAGCGACGTCGAAGGGTCGCTAAGGCGCTAGGTTCGGAACAATAAACTTACGGCCCAAAAAAACTTATTGTTCGACCTTCGCGTTTTTGCGACAGATCACAGAGTAGGGGCGCGGTTTATCGCGCTCTCGTACCTTCTGCGTCTCACTTGAAAAAAATCTCGCGATTTCATCGCGCTTCCCGGGCTTACACTTCCTGCTGCAATGTTTACCGCTCATTGCTGTCTCGAACCTCAGCAGGTAGAATCACGCCATGAGAATCTACCTCGATATGTGCAGCATCCAGCGTCCGCTCGATACCAGGACGCAGCCGCGCATCGCGGTGGAGGCAGAAGCCATTCTCGGGGTCCTGACGCTTTGTGAGTCTGGACAAATGGAGTTACTAAGCTCCGACGCGCTCGTGTTCGAGTTGGAGCGTAATCCGCATCCCGTGCGCAAAGAATACGCGCTTAAAGTGTTAGCGCAAGCAACCGTGTTCGTGGCCCAAAACAGCCAGCTTGAAGAACACGCGCGGCGGTTCCAAGCTGAAGGAATCAAGCCAGTCGATGCTCTCCATTTGGCGTCGGCATTGGCAGCGGAAGCTGATTATTTCTGCACATGCGATGATCGATTCTTAAAACGGGCTAAAGCGGTAGATACAGGAAAAACCAAAGTGGTCTCGCCGCTGGAACTGATTACCGAGGTGACGCAATGAATATCCAAGCAAAGCCGCTAAATGAAATCACGCGGAATGCGATTGACCTGCTCTCTAAAGAAATGGGAATCGTAGATACGGTACGATTTTTAAACCAGTTCACGACTGGCTACGGCAACTACACCGAGGAACGTGAAGGATTGTTCAAAGATATGACGCTTGATGGGATCCTCGCGGTAATCAAGAAATCGCCGAGTCACTAGAAGACCTTGCAAAGACTTGAACGGTTAGGGGTGAGGGGTTTGGGGTTGAGCGCACACCACACCGCACCACTTATTTTAGGAATATCTCGCGGAACTCTTCGACATGTTTCGCGTAGCTGTCACCCCAGCGCGGATCGGCGGGATAGAGTTTGATGCCTTCTTTCAATTCTGAGGTTACATCGCCGCGGTCGGGGATGCGGTTGAAACTTTTGATCAGCTCCTGGCCTTCCTTCGACAGAACCATATCGATGAACAGTTTTGCCGCGTTGGGATGTTGGGTTTTGGCACTGAGGCCCAGAGGTTTTAAGCCAGTGACGATGGGCTGGGCGGTACGCACCCAGTCCACCGGCGCGCCGCGCTTTTTCAGCGTCGCCACTTGGTGCGAGTAAACCATGCCGAGGGGAAACTCGCCGGCGGCGAGTAGTTGCATGACGATGCTTTCGCCGTCGCGAAAGGCCGGCTTCTGGGCGGCGAGCTTGCGCATGAAGTCGCGGCCTTTCTCCTCGCCCAAATATTTCAGGAAGCCGGTGTACCAGAGGGTGGCGCTATCGGACAGGCCGAAGCCGCCTTTCCAGCGCGGGTGCAGAATGTCTTCCCAGCTTTTCGGCGCGACGTCGGGCTTCGCGAGATTGGTGTTGTAGGCGATGACGCGCGGAATTGAATAGACGCTAGTCCAATAGCCGTCTTTGTCGGTGAAGCCTTCGGGATAATACTTGGCGTGGGGCGAGACGTAGCGTTGCAGGAGCTTCTTTTGCAGCAACACGCGGACTTCGAAACTGCTGATCATGATCGCATCGCCGTTGAACTTGTTGGCCACGGATTCGGTCAAGATACGATTTAACAATTTCTCGTTGTCGGCGCGAAACATGTCGACCTTGACGAAGGGGTATTTGGATTTATACAGCTGGATCAAACCGTTGGCATCGGCGAGATTGGTGGAAAGGTAGAGGACCAGGGCGCCTTCTTTCTTGGCGCCGGCGATCTGATCGTCGTCGACGGTGGCGGCGAGAAGGCGCGAAGTAAAGCTGATAAAACCAATGGCGGCGAGGAGAAGGGTTCGTAGTCTCATAGCGACTCCTGAGTTGAATTGTGAAATTCCAAAACAGAATTTATCCCGCAAAGGCGCTAAGGCGCGAAGTGACGGGCGGAGCCCGTCAATACAAGAAGCTGCTACGATCTTTCAACTTTCTCAATTGTTGATTCAACTGCCCGGCGAAAGGCGGGCGGATCGATCGCCGGATAGCGATAAAGTTGCGGTTCAATCGCTTCGAAGAATTGTTTCAACTTAGATGCTTCGATGAGACCGCGGCTGAACATTTGTTCGACATCCGTTCTGTCGAGCGCGTGTCCGCGCTCGATCTTCGCCAACGCCTGCGCGTATAAGTCGTAGTGGTAAAAGCCAATGGAGCCTTCCTGGGTGATGAACAGGCTGCGCTCCTGCCAGCCGGGCAGCTCGGGGATGAAATGCGCGGGACAGGCTAGTTCCACGTTCAGTTGCAGACTCTCTTTCAATTCCGGGAGGGCGCGCAGAAGCCGGTCGTCGTCAGGCACTAAATGAATGTCTACGTCGATGGTGCTGGTGCGCCAACCGAGCAAAACTCCGGTCGCGCCGCCGGTAAAATATAAGCGTGTAGGATTCGCGCCCCGACGGGCGAGAGCTATGATGAAACGGTCGATGTCTTCGCGCTCAGCTACCCGGCGCATTCGACGGCTCGTTCAAAGCTGACCAAACGACGGATCAAGGCGTTGTATCGTGAGTGGGCGGAGTCTTGGTCCGATTTGCCGAGCAGATGGTAGAGCCGATGCTCGGGCGGCTCGCCGCTGGACTCGCGGACATCGAAGCCTAGGCGTCGTAGGCGCGGCGCGCCGATGAGCACGAGAAGCGCCGATTCGGACTCGACTCCCTGAGCCAAGTCGGCGAGGCCCTGTGCGACTAAATCGCCACCCGGAAAGGGAGTGAGATCAACTGGCTTCATGGGAGATAATGTTACCAGCTCCGTAATTTCATTGCGAGATGGACGAATCGGTCCGGCGTACCGGCAAGCATGGTTAGCCTGAAGTCGATGCGAGGGATTCGAACGAGATTTCTCCCTTCGGTCGAAATGACATTATTCTCTTGCCTTAGCGTCTTTGCGCCCCTTCGACATCGCTCAGGACATGCTTTGCGGGAGATAATCCGAGTTGGAATCACACTTCTTGCTGCAACGTTGCCAATGCGCGCAGCACCAGTTCTCGTCTGAACTGTTTTTCTTTTTCCGGCGACAGTTCCGGGTTGCCCGTCGGACTGACGATGCCGCCGGCGGCGATGGTACGCAGCGAGCCGACTTCTTTGGCGACTGGTATCATCGTGCAGATTTGCGTCACCGGGATTTCTAGCTTTTCGATTTCCTTGCTGATCGCTGCGCCGCAGCGAGTGCTGGAGCCTCAGGTGGAGGTGAGAATCACGCCGGTGACGCCGGCGGCTTTCAACTGGTCGGCGATCTGCCGGCCGATTTGCACCGCGTTCTCCACCGCGGCATGGGCGCCGCCGGTGGAATGGATGAATTCATGGACGGCGCCGATGACGCCTTCCCGCGCCAGCTCGCGCATGGTGTCCAGCGGCACGAGTCGGTTGGGATCTAGATTAGCGCTGGCGGTGTCGTAGCCGGAATGGACGGCGTCGTATTTGTCGGCACCGAGCGAATCGACGCCTTTTATCGAAATCGTGGTGAAGCGCGTCGGCCGCCCCGGCTCGATTTTGTCGGGATTTCCTTCCACCACCAGGCCGCCGTCGGTAACCAGTGCGATCAATGCTGATTTCAAATTGACCAGAGGTGCGGCCGGTTTGCCGCTGGAAAATTTTGGTGTTGCGATTTCCGAATGAAATTCTTTGCCGGCTATTTTTGCCAGCAGCATGTCGACGGCGCGCTCGGCGGGCGGCTTGGTGGCGAATTCGTTGCGCTTGACGCCGCGGGAAAGATAACCCTCGTCCGCCGGTTTGCCGATCGTCTCGCGGCGGGTGAGTTTCAATCCCAACGCGGCCATGCGTTGCAGCGTCGGCACCATGCGCACAATCGTCGCGCCGGAGTTGACGATGTAAATGTTTTTTCTAAATAGGCCCGCGCCGACGTTGTCTTCGTCCATGCCGGCAACGGCGGTGATGCCGAGCTTTTGCTGCACCGCTTGGCAAATCGCGCCGCAGGCGACGCCGTAACGGCCGCTCTCGAAGGCCGGGCCGGCGATCAGCAAGTCGGCTTGGTACTCGGCGACATGGCGCAGCAATTCGGCGATCGCTTGCTCTTGCTGTTCGGCGAAAAAATTGTCGCCGCAATAAATCGTCGCGACCACTTCGGCATCTTCGCCGAGCGCCTGCTGAAGCGCGCGGCCGGCGCCGATGATGCTGGTTTTGACGGCGGGGCCGACATCGCCTTTGTCCTCGCCGCCGACCTGGGCGAAGAATTGATTTAAATAGTGGACGACGCGGATCTTTTGGTTCATCAGCAAAACTCCCTGCCACTAATTACACAAAAATTCGAAATCCGAAGCACCAAATCCGAAACAAACTAAATCAAAATTCAAATATCAAAATCCAAAACGGGCGGGTTTGAAATTTTCCGTATTTTTGAACATTTGGATTTGTTTCGAATTTCGATATTCGGATTTCGAATTTGTTTTAGCTCATGTACGTCGTCAGCCGTGACGCGCCGACTTGGCTGATGGCGCCGACTAGGTCGCCCATCCAGACGGTGATTTCTTGTTTCGCCGGCAGCGGCGTTAGGCCGGGGTTGGTGTTATCGGGATTCGCGTTGTCTAGATGCAAAGTCTCGCCGCCGATGACGCGATCGACGGCTGGCAATGTGATTGGATCGCGGGTTAACCCTGGCGTGACCAGCGCATTGACATTCTCCGGCACGAAGGTGATGCCGGTGTCGGGATAGCGCTCCATGATAATCAGCGTAGCCTTCATGCCCATCTCTTCGGCCCGGGTGTAAGTCATCATCAAGTCGGTGTCGACGGCGCCGCCGCCGATTTTCGTGGCGAGGATGCCGTCGGCGTTCAAGACTTCTTTGGCGAGTCGCGCATTCAGAAAAGCGTTGCGCTCTTTTTCCGCCACCACCGCGGGCGCGACGGTGAGGACGACGCCGGCGAACCAGAGATCTTTGCCGTGGCGGCGATACAATTCGAGAATCACCGGATGATTCTGCGCGAACCAGGTGAAAGCCGAGTAGGAGAACATCAGCGCGCCGTCGAGGATCTCGTTGGGGTGAACGATGGTCGGCATGAAGCCCTGGATGTTGCTGCCGTAAAAAACCGTCTCTTTCTGCTGTGTCGGATGCTGGTGCGAATGCATCGGAAAGATGTAAGCGATGCGCGGCAAGCTCTTCGGTCCTTGATTCGCCGCCACCGGCGGCAGTTCGAAGACTTGGGTTTCGTCAGGCGTCAAATCCTTCGCCGCCGCGGCGAGATAGATGGCGGTTTTTAGCCCGGCTTTTTTAACGGCGAGACGATAGTCATTCTTGTCGACATCTTTTTTCGGAAAAGGCAGCAAAACGACATTGTGCGTGTTAGCGATGGGCGAATACTGCGCCGCCGGACCGCTCATGTCGATCAAGCTGCGCGAGCGCGGCGCCAACTGATCGGTCTCGATCACCGCGACATTTTTCAGCGCGCGCGTCGCGCCATCGCCGACCAATCCGTTAGCGTCAAGCGCGCCGGGAAAGTTGGCGCCGTTCAACCGATAGCGCGGCTCGAGTACGTCAAGCATGCGCAAGACGCGGCAAGACTCGCCAGGATGGGCGAGTTCGATGTCGACGCGGTCGAAGAGCGGTTCTTGTTGGAGCAGGGAAACGAGTTCCGCGCGGTCGATGGTCAGTACGCCGTTGTCAATTGCCGTCGTCGCGCCGAAGCGAATGTCCTTTATATGAATGTAGCCAAGGTCTAATCGCATGGGTGGTATTTATCACCTATCTAGGAGGGAGGGTAGAGAGACGAGATCCAATATAATTTAGCAACACGAGATTGGGGAAACTGCCGAGAATTCTTGCTTGGTTTGCGACGTGCATCCCGTGAATTGTATTACACTCAATTCTATATCATTGGTTTCAAGCGATCATTAGATTGCAAGTCACCAACATTCGAGGCTGGCAGGGTCATTGCGATGAAAGCCACTCGACTGTAGACGAGGTGAGCCCAAAGGGTGGCAAACGGAAGGCCCTCCACTTTCTGGAACCAGGACATGAAGACTTTGTTCCCCCACTCCTGGGTTTCACCGGTCAGAGCTTGGCTCGCAAGTTTACATAGGTCTCCTTGAGCTTCGTCCCCGGCTGAAGAGAACCCGTCAACAGAGTACACCATGCATTGATAGTTGTTCGGCAGGCGATGGCCGACAATTTTCGCAAACATTCCGAGAGTGGTTCGTCGGATAACATTGGTTAGGCGATCAAGGTCAACGTCATAGGCTGGCGCGGCTCCAAGATATAAACCGGCGGGTGTATGAATATCCTTATGATGAATGGAGCTAATCAGTGCCTGGTTAAACTTGCACTTCTCCGGTTTTATGAAGGATCGATAAACAGATTGGAGGACTTTGCCCACAGCCGGGTGGTCACCTACATCGTGCCTCATCGTCACCATTCGGATGAAATACTCGTCATCTAAAGTTTGAGTCCTTCTGCACTTTTCACAACATTCAACCGTTACAAGATTGGAGGGTCTTGGCTTGGGAAATAGGCCCTTTGGTGGAACGTGGTCTCGCGTTACTCCGGGACGCTCGCCGCAATACACGCAAGATGGCGTTGTGTGTCGCATGAACTGACGCCTAATGTCGACAGAATGGCATTAGTATCTACCAGTTGCCGGTGATTTTTCAAAAGCTGCCTCGTCTTCGGCGACTGCTGCTTTGTCCGTTTGCTGTTCGTAATGTTTGAGTACGCGACGAACTCTTTCCTCGTCCCAACCAGCTGGGAATTTGCTTTGTTTCATCTTCTTACTTCGGCCTCGCTCGCTAGAACGGGTAAGCTACGCCTACATCAAGATAGCAACTTTCTAAATCGGATTGTATTCGCTAGTGTCACCGCCCCGGCAGCGCCGCCGTGGCCGCGAACTTCTTGAACAGCTCGATTGTCTCCGGATCGCGCGGAATGTTGCGGACGATTTTGGCTTGCTCGTCGGGCAGGAGCGGCGATGGGTCGTCGCCGCCGGTGAGCCGTTTGTAATCGGCGGCAAACTTGGGGTCGGCGTAGGTTTTGGCAACGGCTTCTTTGAGTGTGTCGAGGCGTTCTTTGGGCGTGCCCGGCGGGGCGGTGAGGATGGTGCCGACGACGCGGAAACCTTCCATCATGGTCAGCAGTTTTCTTTCCCGATCCGACTTGGCGAAGCTGCTGAGTTCGGGCAGCTTCAGGTGAGCGAAGCGCGGATCTTTGTAGCTCGCCGGTATGCCCAGGCCAACGTGAATGTCGGCGAGGTTTTTCGTTAACAGGTGGTGTTGCGACACCGTTCCGGTGGAGGCGATGCGGGCGTCGACTTCGCCGGCGGCAAAGGCGATGTCGAGGTCGTTGCCTTCGTAGCCAGGGACGATTTTAGGGTCCTTCAAGTCGAGCAGATAGGCGAGCATGCGGCTCTGCAAGTAGCCGGTGTGGCCCACCGGGTTAGTGCCGATGCGAATGCCCGGTGTGCTGCGCAGTTTTTCCAAGCTATTGATGCCGGCGCCTTTGCGGGTGACGAACATATAATAGAGTTGGTGCTCGGTGGCGCCGAGATAATTAAGTTTGTCGATGTCGTACTGCACGCCGGCTTCGCCGAGCACGGCGTAGGGAATGATACTGCTGGTGACGCGCAGCAGCGTGAGTCCGTCGGGCTTGGAGGTGTTGTAGATTTGATTGGCGGCTCGGCGTCCGCCGGCGCCGGCCATGTACTGAAAGACAAACGGCGGATTGCCGGGAATGTTGCGCGTCAATCCGGCTGACAATGCCTTGGCGCGCAAATCGCCCATGCCGCCGGGGCCGGCGCCGACGATCAGCAGGATATGTTTGCCTTGGTAGAAGGGGGTCTGGGCGTGGGCGGAGCTTAACGACGATAAAATAAATATTACGACGACGAGCGGCTTCAGCATGTTTTTCTCCTTAACCTGTTCCAATTGTTCAAGCCGTTCGGACCGTTCACCCCTACTCTAACTCTCCCCCGTCGAGGGGGAGAGAATCGGAAGCCTGCCCAGGACTTGATCCGTGGAGGCGGTTTGAACGGAGCGCATGGTTCGACAGGCTCACCATGAGCGGGTTATTTTTTCCGGTCATCCTGAGTAGCGCGAAGCGCGTATCGAAGGATTGAACGGTTTGAACCGCGGCGCGTCAGCGCGCCGGCACCGGTCCGGCGGCGTTGAGCTTTTTGAATAACTCGACGATCTCCGGGTCGCGCGGCAGTTCTTTGATCACGCGGTCCATATCTTCGCCCAACAGCGGCGTCGGCTCTTCACCGACCAGTTTCTTATACTCTTTGTGAAAGTCCGGATCGCTATACATTTTCGCGGTGGCGGCGCGAAGAATTTTTACCGGTTCCGCCGGCGTGCCGGGAGGGAAGAATGACGGCGTGCCGAATTGCCGGAAAGCGCGCACCATTGCCAGCAGCCTTTTCTCGCGCTCGGATTTGGCGAACTGCTCGATCTCAGGCAGGTGGTCGAAGCCCGGTTGCTTCAAGCCACGCGGCACTTCCATGATGGCGTGAATATCGATCATGCCTTTGGCTAGCCACTCGGCGTTGCGGATCGTCAAGGTGTCGGGATTGTTGACCCGGCCGTCGATCTCGCCGTTCATCAGCGCAATGTCGAGCTCGGTGCCCGAGTAGCCGACGACCATTTTGGGATCTTTGAAGCCGATCGTCAGCGCAAACAGGCGGCCGACGAAGTAGTTCGAGTGGCCGATGGTTTGCGCGCCGATTCGCACTCCCGTCGCGGCGCGCAGGGCTTCGATATTTTTTAACCCCAATTCTTTGCGCGTGATAAAAACCCAATGGTAGGTGCTGTGCGGCGAGCCGAGATAGATAAATTTATTGAGATCGTAGAGCACACCCTTTTCACCGAGCACGGCGTTGGCGACTAGACCGCCGCCGATGCGGCCGATGGTCAGGCCGTCGGGGCGGGTGCTTTTGAAAATATGATTGGCCGCCTTCATGCCGCCGCCGCCGGGCATGTATTCTGAAATAACGTTGGGCTCGCCGGGGATATGTTTTTTCATATGTGAAA
>SHYW01000084.1 GCA_009692615.1 Deltaproteobacteria bacterium
AGCTCGGCTTCCGCGATCTCTACGACATCGGCCAGTTGAAAATCCCCTATCATGTCAATGCCATCGTCACGCGGGAAAAAACCGTCAAAGAGCGCCGCCCGCTAGTGCAAAAAGTCGTGCGCGCCTTCACCGAATCGCTGCACTACATCCACACCAACAAAGAAGACACCAAAGCGTTGATCGGCAAAAATCTCCGAGCCAAAGATCCCGAAGGATTGGAGCGCGCCTACAAAGCCTACAACGGCGCCTTTCCCGAAGTCCCCTACCCGCACGCCGAAGGCGTCAAAACCCTGCTCGACGACATGGCGCCGCGCGACAAAAAAGCCGGCGCCGCCGATCCCAAAAGTTTCGTCGATATGACCGTGGTGCAGGAACTGGAAGCGTCGGGGTTTATCAAGCAGCTTTATAAGAGATAAAAACCAATGACGCGGAATCTGTACGGGTATATTGGTAATATGCTCATCTGGTATACCGACGTAGCAGATTGTTTGGACTGATTGATAAATGGACGATTCGAAAGCGAAACCCCTTGATCCAATCAATTTGTGCGTACCGTGATTTACGGATCTGTATACTCAATGGCTAGACCGAATCTGAGGGAGTGACCGGCATGCCCATACCGACGTACGAAGATGCGATGCTTCCGGTAATGAAGACGCTCGCTGACGGCGAGCCCCGTCATCGTCGCGCGCTGTCAGATATGATGGCAGACCACTTCAACCTCACGGCTGACGAGCGCGAGAAGCTGCTGCCAAGCGGCAACGCGCCTGTCATTCGCAGTCGAACAGGTTGGGCACTCTCATATCTCAAGCAGGCCGCGGTTGTTACGAGTCCTCGCCGAGGATGGTATGCGCTCACCGATCGTGGACAGAAGATCCTGACATCCAACCCACCGCGCGTGGACTCCAAGTTTCTCGAGCAGTTTCCAGAGTTCATGGAGTTTCGGGCCCGCTCGAAGCCTGAGAGTGACGATGAGGCGGTTTCCGTAGCGTCACGAGCCGGTGAAAGCAGTACGCTCGGTATCGCGCCAGACGAGGCATTGGAGGAGGCCTACGCTCGACTTCGCGCAGAACTTGAGACTGAGCTTCTCGACATGGTCAGGACCACTACACCGCGGTTCTTCGAACAGCTCGTCATCGACTTGCTCGTTCGGATGGGATACGGCGGAAGCCGCGAGGAAGCCGCTCGTGCGGTCGGTAGGTCAGGCGACGGCGGCATCGATGGAGTTATCGACGAAGATCGTCTCGGTCTGGATGTCATCTACGTACAGGCGAAGCGCTGGGAGAACTCAGTCGGGCGTCCGGAGATTCAGAAGTTTGCTGGTGCGCTACAGGGCCAGCGAGCGAAAAAAGGTATCTTCATTACGACTTCGCACTTCACTAAGGACGCTGAAGAGTATGCTCAGCGGATAGAAAGTCGCATCGTGTTGATTGATGGACGGCGCCTCGCGGCACTAATGTTCGACGCCGATGTCGGAGTCAGTACTCGCGGTTTGTACACTGTGAAAAGCATTGACGGCGACTACTTCGACGAGACATAGGCGCCATAGTTCAACGTTGATTACTGCGGATGGCGTGGTTTATTTCGTCGGTCACGGCACGCCCTAACGTTAAACTCTCCGAATCCTAGTTCAACCCGTAAAACACCCGCGGATTGTCTTCGACGATTTTCTTGTGCATCGCGCCGCTGATGCCGCCGTCGTCTTTCAGCGTGGTTAACGCGTCCAACTCAGTCGACGAATCGGCGTGGCCGTAGTCGGTGCCGATCATCAGCGTGTTTTCGCCCATGCAATTCTTGATCAGATACGGCACGTCGTCGCCGATCTGGCAGGTGACGAAGATGCCGCTGCGTTCGAGTAGATCCTTCGGCAGTTTATTATTAACCGTGTCCAGGCGGCGGTGCAGCTCGTAGATCACCCATGGCACCCAGGAGGCCGCGGTCTCGATGAAGCCCCAGCGCAGCTCGGGGAATTTCTGCGGCATGCCGCAGTTGAGGATGCGGAACATCGCGCCGACGTTGAAAATTCGATACTGATTGAAAAAATCTCGGCTACCGTCCGGATTGACCATCATATCCACCGCCGCCGCGCTGCCGTTAGCCTGGTGCAGGCCGATGCAAAAGTTCAGCTTCTCGGCCAGCTCGTACATTGGAAAGAAATACGGATCGCTGACCTGGCGCGCGCCTTCGAGGGGGCGCATGAACACGCCGCAGCCGCCATTCTCCTTGGCAAATCGCAATTGATCCAGCGCGTCGGGCATGCTCAGCAGCGGCAACGTCGCCATCCAGCGCAGACGGCCTTTGCTCTCTTTCCAAACATGCGCCATCCAGCGATTATACGCGCCGCACAGCGCCACTTCGGTATCGGCGCGTTCGGTGACTTGATCGAGAAAGATGCTGGTATAAAGCACCTGAATATCGATCCCCAGCTCATCCATATGCTTAATCCGCGCCGACACATCGGCCAGATCGCGCGTTGCCATCGTGGTGCTCACGTCGCGGCCAACCTCTGCCGACTTCTTGTCGAGGTCTTCCTTGCTGAAAGTAAAACGGAACAAGCCGCGGATCTTGCCGTCGATGACCCAGTGAGCTTTCTGGTTGTCGTCTTCCGGCTTGAATAGCTGGGGGCGAAACTTTTTTTCCGACGGCAGCAGGTAATCCCAAGTCAGCGGACTTTCGACAACATGCGCGTCAGCGTCTACCCATCCCATTTTAACCTCCTTAAGATTCGTCTTCTCGCGTTTAGAGTCTTGGGTCTCGAGTTAACCCGAGACCCGAGACGCTACACTCTAAACGATTTCTAATGCAGCACCGCTCCACCGTTAACGAGAATCGTCTGCCCAGTAACGAACGTGCTCAAATCAGAAAGCAGATAGAGCGCCGTGCCGACCAAATCTTCCGGCTGTTCGATGCGTTTGAGAATCCGCGTCGACGCCGAGCGCTCATAATTTTTCAGCGCGTCGTCAGTGGCTTTTTCCTCGCTCATGGTCGCGCCCGGCGCCAGCGTGTTGACGCGAATATTATCCGAGCCGAGTTCACGCGCGAGCACGCGGCTGAAACCGACCACCGCCGCTTTCGACGTCACGTAGTGCATCATCGTTAAACCGCCGTTAAACGCCATGTTCGAAGAAATATTTACCACGCTGCCCTGTTTGCGTTGCTGCATCGCCGGCACGACGGCTTTGCTGCACAGCCAGAGCCCTTTGACGTTGACCGCCATGATCCGATCCCATGCTTCTTCGGTGATATCTTGCCAACCGCCTTTTTCCGCCGGCACGCTCATGAAGATCGCCGCGTTATTGACTAGGCCGTCGATCTTGCCAAAGGCGTCGAGAGACTTTTTGGCCATTTCTTGACAGCTCGAAAAGTTGGCTACGTCCACGCGGGTCGCCAACGCTTTGCCGCCGCTGTCTTTGATCGCCTTGGCGACGCCGTCGGCGGCTTTGTCGTCGATGTCGGCGACCACCGCCGTGCCGCCTTCTCGGGCAATCCCCATGCAATAGGCCCGGCCGATACCATGGCCGCCGCCGGTGACTACGACTACTTTGCCATCCAGTAAACCCATGTGCAGTTCCCCTCTAGCGCTATTACTTATCGCACTTACCCGTCACCGTTCAGCGACATGATCCCGAGGCGCGTTGAAGTTCGCACCCGTCGAATCTTGAACGGCTTCGACTACGGTTTGAGAATCTTTTTCAGCTTGGCCTTGAGATCGGCCGACAGGCCGAAAAAGTCATTGACCATCTTTTGCACTTGCGCCGAAGACACGGGATCGATGTCGAGCTTGCCCTTGTCCGCGTCGGCGACAAATTCCTTATCGGCAAAAGTTTTCGTCAATGCCGCATCCAAAGCCGCGGCGCGGTCGGCGGGAGTCCCCGGTGGCACCGTGTATACTTTCGCGAACTGATTGGGCGCCCAGGCGCCGAAGCGTAGCAATTGTTGTTGTTCCTCGGTCTTGGCGATCTGCGCGATGGTCGGGACATTTTTCACTGGCAATGCCGCGATCGGCTGGTCGCCGATCTGCGCCAGGATTTGCCAATCGCCGCTCTTTACCCGGTCCAGGGATGTCACCTTGGTCGATTCCCAGCTATTGCAGAAACCGTCGAGTTCGCCGCTCTCCATCGCCAGGCGCACGTCGGCGGTGCCTTTGTAGCCGCTGACGACCTTGATGTTGGCGCTGAGCAGATCGCGCAGCAGCATCGGCCCCTGCTCGACGGTCGAACCGGGGATGCCGCCGATGGTCAGCTGCTTTGACTTCGACCCGACAAGTTCGTCGAACCGGGTGATGCCGGATTTTTTCGTCGCCAGGAGCAAATAGGTTTCGCCGATCGGCACGCCGAGAAAGCGAAACTTGGCCAAATCGTACTGCACCGCCGGGTTGGCGAACAGCTGCTCCAAAATAATCTGGCCGCTAAAGTTGCCGATCACCGTGCCATCCTTGGGCGCCGCGTTGTACATATGATTGGCCAAGATGATGCTGCCGGCGCCGGCCATGTTATCGACAATGATGCTGGGGTTTCCGGGAATATGCTTTTGCAAATGGCGCCCAATCAAGCGCGAGTAAGCATCGTATCCGCCGCCAGCGGAGAAGCCGACGATGATCCGCACGGTCTTGCCTCGATAGAAATCCGCCACCGCTTTGTCATCGGCAGCCGCCGCCCAAAGCCGTAAAGGAAGAACGCCATAGAGCACGACCACGACCAGAAACGACAAAAATCTTTTCACGGTTGCCTCCACGAAATCATTAAGTTCATGCTGCTTGGGCTATCACTGCACCGCGCGCGCTGTCAACTGGCTCATACGATTAGTCTTGCGTCTGGGGTAATGGACGACGAAACTGGACAGGGCTCCTCGCGTGAGATATGGAGCAAGACGACAACGCCGAGCAAAACTCTAGCAGGGTGCTGAAAAAGCGGAACATGCTTCGACAGGCTCAGCATGAACGGATTTCCCTCAGTGATTACAAGTTTCGTTCCGTTCGTCCTGAGCCTGTCGAAGGACTCCGGGGATTTTTTCACCACGTGCTGGACACCAGACGGAGTATCCGATGACGCAACCGCAAAGCAAATATATCGAAGTCCAAGGGATCAAGTTGCATTATTTAGAATGGGGCGAGCGGGGCAAACCGGATCTGCTGCTGGTCCATGGCTGGACCAGTTTCGCCGCCAGCTGGAGCGCGGTCGCCGAACATTTCCAAGAGCGCTATCACGTCGTCGCCCCCGACCTGCGCGGCCACGGCGAATCGGACAAGCCAGCCACTGGTTATCGTCTGCGCGACTTCGCCGAAGATATTCGCCAGCTGATTGTGAATTTAGAATTGCGCAAACCCGCCTACGTCGGCCACTCCTGGGGCGGCAACATCGCCACGATTCTCGCCGCCGACTCGCCTGAATTGATTTCCTGCGCCTTTCTCGAAGATCCCGTCTACTGGCGCATGTTGCACGCCTTCATGACGGCGTTACCCGGCGCTCTGGCGCGACGCAACAAACCCGAAGCGGAAATCCGCGCCGAAGCGCAACAAAAAGGAATGTCCCAAGCCGACGAAGACATGGAGGTCTACCGCAACCACCACTTCTCGGCCCAAGCATTGACGCGTCTGTTAACCGACAACCGCGACTGGGCGCTGGGCTTCGAAGATCACTTCAAACGCATTGCCGTGCCGACAACAATCTTGATCGCCGACCACAAAGTCGGCGGCGCGATCATGCGCGAAGAGATGACCTACCTCCAACGCATCGCCCCCGCCCAAGTGAAGTTTGAATTCTGGGAAAACGTCGGCCACGGCATGAAAGCGGCGAAGCCAGTCGAATACAATCAAGCACTGGAGACGTGGCTTAATCCGATGTAGGGGCGGGTCGCGACTCGCCCTTTCTACCGTCAATCATTTCCCGCTCTGCTTCTTCACCCATTCAAGAATAGCCGAATTGGTCTCCTCAGGCGCCTGCCAGAAAAAACCATGGGATTGGCCGCTTAAAATTTTCATCTCGGCGCCGCGGATGCGCTCCATCAGCACTCGGGCTTGTGCTCTATGATTGCTACCGACGGTATCGGCCTCACCGATCAGCACCAGGGTCGGCGCTTGCACGTCGCCGAGCCGGTGCGTGCCTTCGAAGTTGTGGCGCGCGATGCACAGATGAATGAACGGATCGAGCTTGGCATGGGTCGCCCAGGCGACTTTGAAAAATTCCTCGACCTTATCGCGATGGGCCGCGCGATACTCTTTGGTGAAAAAGGTATCCGACTCGACGATTTCGTCGTAGATAAATTTCTCGAACCCCATCTCTACCATGTCGTAGACTAAACGGTGCGGCAGGCCCGGCACACAATCCGAACCGGCCCGGCCCGCCGTACCCGAACCGCTAGCCGCCATGATCAAGCTTTTCACTTTGCCGGGAAAATTCTGCGCCAGTGACAACGCGATGCGCCCGCCCATGGAGTGGCCAATGAAGTGCGCCGAGGGAATTTTCAAATGCTCCATCATCGCGACAATATCGAGAGCCATCTGCTCGATCGTGTAAACGCTTTGCGTCGCCACCGAGCGGCCGCAGCCGCGCGGATCGTGGAAGATTAGTTGTAAATGTTTGTCCAGCGGCATCTGCCACGGCTTCCACACTTCACCGGAGTAGGCGGTCGACGGCACGAAGATCAGCGGCTCGCCTTCACCATGAGTTTCATAATAGAGATCGACACCGGTGGGTAGTTTTACGTTTGGCATGTTGAATTCCTTTCTCTACAACCGAATTGTTCATTACCTCCCCCTTTGAAAAAGGGGGACCGAGGGGGATTTAGTTCATTGCGCATAACGAAAATCCCCCCTTCCCCCCTTTTTCAAAGGGGGGATCGCTCGAAGCCGATTCACTTCGCCGTCACTTTATAAAAACCATCCTTCTCCAACTGCGCGACAAAGCGCGTGTCGAGAAAATCTTCCGGCTTCGCAGTCTTCGCCTTGGGTTCGGTCGGCAGCAGCTCGCCGATAATCGTTTCCAACCCTTTGCGCGTGACGTAAGGAATCGTTTCGATGTACGCCCGCGCCTCGCCGTAGGTCGCTTCCAAGATTTCTGGATCTTTGATGCGCGCGTATTTTTGGATGGCGCGGATACCAGCCGCTTTGTTCGCTTTGAGCAGCTGCACGCCTTCACTGTAGCCGCGCACGAAGCGGCGGGTCAATTCCTCATTGGCTTTAATGAACGACCGGGTCGAACCGATGGCCACCGAAACATATTCCGGTCCTTCCTTGGTCACGTCCATCAGTTCGGTCAAGCCGGATTTGCGGGCGCGAAAGTTGGTCGGCGGCGACAGCGCACCGGCGTCCACCTGGCCGGCGATCATGGCGGTGAGAATGTTCGGCACGTCGACCAACTGGAGCATTTGATACTCTTCCGGTTTGATGCCGGCCTTGGTCATCACCCAAAGCGTCACGCTGTGGGTCGACGAACCCAAGCGCGTGATGCCGATTTTTTTTCCTTTCATCTCGGCGAAGCTTTTGATTTCCGGCCGGCTCATAAACGAAAACACCAAACGGTTGGCGACCCCGGCGACGATCGTCACGTCCGTGCCCTTGAGCGCCGCGGTGACCGAGTTGCGCCCGTCCATGTAGGAGTAATGCAGCTCGCCGGCGAGCATGACTTGAATCGCCCGCGAGGTCGAAGGGATATGCACCAGCTCGACTTCGAGACCGTTCTTCTTGAACAACCCCTCTTCCTGCGCCACCCAGGTGCCGCTCATGTTACTGGCGAAAGATGTCCACGCCACGCGCGCTTTCATTTGCGTCCAGCCGGCGCTCGGCAACAGCACTCCAGACAGCACGACAACCAACCCAACCGACCAAGATTTTGCAAAAGGCATCATTGAGGTATCCGGCCTTTGTACACGATGGATGGCAGCTCCATACCACAGAACTCTTGTCGCGGTCCATGACAACGTAACTTGATCTTGCACCTCCGCCTGGCGTAGATTCGACCGCAATCAGCATGGGCCGGAGGAATTAAATGAAAAGTCTCTCAATTAGCGCGATCTTGTGCGTTGTGCTTTGCACTTCGGCGGCTCAAGCCGCCGACCGCGTGCGCATCGCCTACAGCTCGATCAGCGCCGCCTACCTGGGCATCTGGGTGGCCCGCGACGCCGGCTTCTTCGCCAGGGAAGGGCTGGAGGATCAAATCATCTTCATTCCCAGCGCCACCCAACTGGCTCAAGTCGTGGTCGCCGGGGACGTCGACATCGCCTCCCTCGGTGGCGGCCCGGTGATGGCCGCATCGCTCAGCGGCGCCGATATAAAAGTCATCGGCAATAACGTCAACAAATTGATCTTCTCGATCCACACCAAGCCGGAAGTCAAAAGCCTCGAAGAGTTGCGCGGCAAGCGCATCGCCGTCAGCCGCTTCGGTTCCGCCGCCGACATCGCCGCGCGCACGGCGCTGAGAAAAGTCAATATGGATCCCAGCAAAGACGTGATCTTGATGCAACTAGGCACCATGTCGAACATGTTCGGCGCCTTGAAATCCGGCGCCGTCGAAGCCTCGGTGGTTTCGCCGCCGACGCAGTTTTTGTCCGAGAAGATGGGATTTAAAGAGATCTTCAGCATCACCGACATGGACTTGGCCTACCCCAATCCGTCCATGGCCGTGCCTGGCGATTTGATTCGCAAGAAGCCCGAGGTCATCGACCGCTTCATGCGCGCCTACATCCGCGGCGTCCATCGCGCCCGTGTCGACCGCGACGGCGCGATCAAGACCTTGGCGAAATTCACCGCCATCGGCGACGCGGCGATTTTAAATCGCACCTATGAATTCTACATGACCAAAGTCATCGAGCGCGCCCCCTACATCAACATGCCGGGCATGCAAAACGCTCTCGATGACGTTGCCAGAACAGTGCCAGCGGCAAAGAACGCCAAACCGGAACAGTTTGTCGATCTGCGGTTTTTAGATAGGCTAGAAAAAAGCGGGTTGTTGAAAGAGCTTTACAAGTAGGCCGCTGGAATTAAGAAGGGGTATGCAATACGCCCCTACGCGATCAATCCGGGGCAGGGAGATTTACTCTTGCGCGGCTAACTCAAATCCCTCTCGTTCCTTCTTTACTAGAGGGGGAAGTGGGAGCGCGCGACTTCGTGAGCGGCAGCGTCGACTGATGGTTTCACCTAATATTTCAAATCAACAGCGCGCCGGCGCGGCGATCCGTTGCGAAGCAGTGTCGCGCAGCTTCAGCGGCACAGGTTTGGTGCTTGATCGGATTTCCTATCGAGTCGAGCCTGGTGAATTCGTCGCTTTGCTCGGACCGTCCGGCTCAGGCAAGTCGTCGCTGCTGCGCCTCACCGCTGGGCTCGACCAGCCGGACAGCGGGCAATTGGCGATCGAAGCGTCGGACGGCCCGGTGTCGCGCGGTTTTGTTTTTCAAGACGCGACGCTGCTGCCTTGGCGCACCGTGCTGGGCAATACCACACTGCCGCTCGAATTGTCGGGTTGGTCCAGGGCGGATGCGCAAAGCCGCGCGACCGAAGAGTTATGCCGAGTGGGATTGGCCGAGTTTGGCGCGCGTTATCCGCATGAACTTTCCGGCGGCATGAAGATGCGTACGTCAGTGGCGCGCGCCCTGACGACGCGGCCGAACCTGCTGCTGCTCGATGAGCCCTTCGCCGCGCTCGACGAACCGACGCGCCATTCTTTACAAATGCAGCTGCGCGAAATTTGGTTGGCGCTGGGCATGACCGTCTTGTTCGTCACCCATTCGGTTAGCGAGGCGGTTTTTCTCGCCGACCGGATTATCGTTCTGTCGCAACGTCCCGCGCGTTTACTTCTCGATCAAAAAGTCTTGTTGCCCAAGAAGCGCGATGCCGAATTGCGTACTTCGTTACGATACATCGAACAAGTTCGAGCCATCGCCGCCGCTATGCCGGTTAGCGGAGACGCATCGTGAAGTTAAGAGCCCGGCTTGCGTCTTGGTTGCCGCCGTTACTGCCGTTGGTTATCACCCTCGGCGCGGCGGAAATCGCCGTGCGCATGGGTTGGGTTCCGTCCTATTTAATTCCCGCGCCTAGCGAAGTGTTGCAGTCGCTGCTCGACGATCGATCGGAATTGGCGTTGGCGGCGTGGGCGACGCTGAGTTCCGCGTTGGCGGGGCTGGCGCTGAGCTTTATCGCGGGGACATTTTTCGCGGTCGCGTTGTCGTCTTCCGATCTGGCGCGCCGGGCGTTTTATCCGTACGCGGTGTTTTTTCAAACCGTGCCGATTATCTCTATCGCGCCGCTGTTGGTGATCTGGTTCGGCTTCGGCCAGCCCACCGTGATCGCGTCGGCTGCGATCGTCTCGGTGTTTCCGATCATCGCCAGCACGCTGTTGGGATTGAAATCCACCGAGCCGGCGTTGCTCGATCTTTTCAAACTTTATACGGCGTCGAGCGGGCAAATCCTCTGGATGTTGAAAATTCCCTTCGCCTTGCCGCACATTTTTTCCGGCTTGCGGATCGCGTCGGGGTTGGCGGTGGTCGGCGCCATCGTCGGCGAATTTATCGGCGGCGGCGGATTGGGCAGCGTCGTCGACGCGGCGCGCACGCAGCAAAGAATCGATCGGGTTTTCGCCGCGGTGTTGATCTCTTCGCTGCTCGGTGTCGTTTTGGTCGGTGCGGTTAATTTTGTCTCAGCGTTGTCACTAGGTTCGTGGCATAGCTCCGAAAGGAAATCCTCATGAACGTTTTGTTGCTATTATTATCATTGGTGCTGTTACCAGTCGCCGCACAGACGGCTGAGCTGGCCAAACAGCCGGTGATAAAATTCGCGCTCAACTGGAAAGCTGAGCCTGAGTTCGGCGGTTTCTACGCGGCCAAGCTCGCGGGCAGTTTCGAAAAGCGCGGCCTCAATGTTGAGATAATCGAAGGCGGCGCCGGCACGCCGGTGGTGCAGATGGTGGCGAACTCAAAAGTGCCGTTCGGCATCGCCGCCGCCGATGAAGTCGTGCTCTCGCAAGCGCGCGGCACCGACGTGGTGGCGCTGTTCGCCGTTTACCAAACCAACCCGCAAGGCATCATGGTTCACCCGGACCGGGGATTTAAATCTCTGGCTGACCTGTTCGGCGCGCCGGGCACGTTGGCGATTCAGAGCGGCGCGCCTTACACACTTTTTCTCCAAGCAAAATTCGCCAAGGCCAAAGTCAAACTTGTTCCCTACGCCGGCGGCATCGCGCAGTTTCTCACCGACGCCAACTACTCGCAGCAATGCTTTGTGACCGCCGAGCCTTTGCTGGCCAAGAAAAAAAATAAGCCAAGCCAAAGCTTTCTCATCGCCGACGCCGGTTTCAACCCATACGGCACAGTGGTCATCGCGCGGCGTCAATATATCGAGAAGAGTCCCAAGCAAGTGCGTGATTTGATCGAAGCGATCCGCGACGGTTGGAGCGAATATCTGCGCGCGCCAGAAAGCGCCAACGCTTTGATGGTGAAGTTAAATCCGGCGATGGACAGCGAGACAATGAAAGAGTCCGCTGAAGTTCAGAAAACCTTCATCCTCGCCGCCAATACGCCGAATAAAGAGCTGGGAAAAATGCGCGCCGAGCGCTGGAGCACTCTGGTCGATCAATTGTTTGACTTGAAGTTGATCAAGAAAAAATCACCGGTGGAAAAACTATTCCAAAATTTTTAGCTGATTTGTTCTACCGTTTGATGCCGCTGAGCGACTCGCCGACGCGGTTGCCGACGCGCCAGTAGAGAAGCATCACCGGCAGCATGAGCAAGATCATGATCAAGCTCAGCGCCGCCGATGGGCCATGCTGGCCGGAGCTCCACAGACTCCAGATCACCACAGAGAGCGTGATGTTGTCGGGGCTAAATAAAATCGTCGCAAGGGTCAATTCGCGCAACGTCAATAGCGCGATCCAGAAAAAAGCGTTGATCAGCGTCGGCGAGATCAGCGGCAAGAGAATGCGCGCGACGATGTCGCGACGCCGGGCGCCGCAAACTTCCGCGGCTTCTTCCAGTTCTTCGCTGACGGCGATGATCGCCGAGTTGGCGACTCGGGTGCCGAAGCTCAAACGTTGAACGATATGGACGATCGCTAACAGCGCCAGCGTGCCGTACAGCGGGATAAATTGGCGCAGGACGAAAAGCGAGAGCAATAGCGCGGCGACGCCAAAAACGATGGACGGCACGGCGTGGGGCAAGAATGCCAAAACGTCGAGACATTTTCTGAGCCGCGTCTTGGACCGCAGCACCACCCAGGAATAGGCAAAGCAGATGATGATCGACATCGTTGGCACGCCGAGGGTGAGAATCGCGCTGTTCTTCACGGCGCGCAGGAAAAGATCCCAGGGCGCTTTGGCGAAGTTGCCAAATTCAAGCTGCGACAGCGCCTCGATGGACGGCGGTTGGACGTAAGGCTGAAAGGCGACCCAGACGAGCAGGCCGAGCGGGATCAGCATTTGCGCGATTAAATAGAAAAACACGAAAGCGCTCGCGGCGAAGCGCCATGCGCCCAGGCGATAACGCAGCGGGCGATAGTCTTTGCCGGTGACCAGACGATAGCGATTGGCCTGGGCGATGGCGCGCAGATACCACACGGAGAGCAAAATGCCGACGGCGATCAACATCGTGCTCACCGCGGCGGGCCGGCCGTACAGCGGAAAGCCTTGGTGCGGTACCAGATCCTCGTAGATGAACGTGCCGAGAGTGTAGACGCGATTGGACAATCCGATGATCGCCGGCACATCGAAAGAGGCCACCGCAATGGTCGCGACGTAGAATGTCGCCGCCAAGGTCGCCGGAGTGGAGAGCGGCAGAATGATGCTTTTGAAAAGTTGCCAGCTGTTGGCGCCGGCCGCGGTGGCGGCTTCTTCTAGCGTGGTGTCAGCCATGCGCAGATTGGCCGCGACCATGATAAACACCACCGGCGCCAGCGTGATGCCTTCCACCCAGCCCATGCCGATGGGCGTGGCGATGTTCAATTTAAAATAATCGGCGAAATTCTCGCGCATGAATATATTTAGAAAACCGATGCGCGGATGGAGCAGAAACAACCAGCCCATGGCCGGAAAAAAAGTTGGGATCAACAAGCTGACGGTCATGGCGGTGTAAATTAAATACCTGCCGCGGATGTCGCTGCGTTCCACCAACCACGCGATGAGCACGCCGAAGAGCATTGCGATGAAGAGTGCGGTGAGAGTGTAAATCAGCGTGTTGATGCTGACGCGATAGACCAGCGGGTCTTTGACCAGATCGGTGTAGTGCGCCGTGGTGAGAAAGCCGCCGGGGATGCCGGGCAAGCCTTCGTAGAAGCTCAAGTAGAAAACTACCAGCAGCATCAGCCCGATGATCGACCCGACGGCGACCGACAAAATCAAAGCTGGGTTGGGCAGGCGGTTCACATTAGCGCGACCGGTGAAATTGTCAGAGGGGAGCGTGGCGAATCAATTGGCCACGGCCTTGATGATGTTTTCTTGTTCCTTGGCGTATTTCAAAACCGGAAAGCTCATCACATAGTCGACCGAAACGTCGAGCGGTTTGACGCCGGCGCTTTGCAGTTGTTTCAACTGGCGATTGTATCTAGTACCGGGGAATTTCTCGCTGTCCTGGCGATCGACGGTCCACTGAAACTCTTGTCCCGATTTGGTCATTAAAAACGCGCAGAATAATTTCGCGGCGTTTTTCGCTTTGCCGTTTTTCGGCACGGCGCAGTAGCGGTGCGTGACCATCGCCGCGTCGCTCGGGATCACGTAGGCGAGCGGCGCGCCTTTCTCGATGAACGGCGCGACACCGCCTTCGCCGCAGGCTAAAACGTGAATGGGAAATTCGCCGCTGACGACGCGCTCGTATTCGCCGCAGCGCATCAGGCCGGAGACTTGATTGGAAAGCTTCTTGACGTAATCCGCCGTCCGTTCCGGTCCCCATTGTTTCGGCCCGGCGAGAATATCGAAATAAGATAAATAAGGCTGCGTGGAAACCTTGCCTTTGTATTTTGGCAGTAAGAGGTCGGCGAGACTTTTCGGCACATCACTCTTAGCGATCAGTTTGGTGTTGTAGACGATGCCGGGGAAACGGCCGCTGATCTCTAGTGACGCGCCTTTTAGCGACACCGCCGCCGGGTCGATCTGCGGAAACGTCGCCGCCCAATCGACTTGTTCCAAAACCATCAGCGGCGTCGCCAACGTCGCGATATAAGTTTCCGAACCGCCAATGTAAACGTCCGAGGTCGCCGGCACGCCGGCGACGAATTCCTGGGCGATTTTCGCCGCCATCTGCGGTTGGCTCGGCCCCGGCGTCCAGTTGGCGATGATGCTGGTGCCGAACTGTTTATTCATGCCGGACACGAGATCGCGCACGCCCTGCAATCCGCGAAAGGTGTTCTCACCCCAGACCAGATTGAGCATGCCTTCGGCTTGTGCGGCCTTTTTTAGCGCGGCGAGTTTTTCATTGGCGCCAGTCGCGGCTGCCGCTAGTGGCGAGTCGATGGGCAAAATTAGTGGCGCGATCGTTAAAATCGCCGCGAACAAAGTCGAAATTGAAATCATGATGGTGATCTCCGAAATATAAATTGCGCGCTCAAGCTACTCCGATCCTTCGACTTGCAACTGCAATGGATTGCCGTCGAAATCGGTAAAATAAAGTCCATGCGCCGTGGCGCTGCGCACTTGGGTTTGTTCCAAGGCGTCGACCTTGCCGCCTTCACGCGCCACCGCTTCGCGAAATAATTTTAACGTGTCCGCCGTCGGCGTGAAGAAAGCGTAGTGCTGGCCTTCGAAGCGATAGTTGGCGCTGCTGCGCTCGCTTAGTCGTGGCACCTTGTGGAGGATGAGCCATTGGCCGCTGTGCAATTGTAAGCAGGATGTTTCGCGACCGAGCGCATCTTTTTCGCGGCCCAATACTTTCAAGCCGAACACGTTGCGATAAAAAGCCTCGGAGCGGTCCAAGTCAACAACTTCCAATTCCAACTGGCTAAGTCCGAGATATGCCGAACCGTTCGCCGCGGGGCGATCTTTTTCGATTAGCTCTAAATGATTGCCGAAGGGATCTTGCAGCAAGATCGATTTCGCCTTGGGGCCGAGCCGCTCGCGCACCCGTGGGCCATCGAACTTAACCGGCTGTTTTTCTTCCAAGCGCCGGTGAATCCGCTTGAAACCGTCGCTGGTAACCTCGATGCCGACCACGGGGGCGCCGTTAAGTTCTTGGTCCTGCGGCAGCGGCTCGCGGCCGAGAAAAATCCCAACGCGGCTGCCGGCGACATTCAAAAATGTCCGCGGCAACGTGCCGGCGCGCACGTCGATGACGCGCAGGCCGCGCCGCTCGAAGATCGGCACTTCCAACACGCCGGTGTAAAAGTCTTCCGCCTTGACGAGATCGTCGACCGGATAAGCGAAGTGATCGAAGCGTATCGACGCCTGAGTTTCCATAAGTCATTCTCCTCAGAAGCTGGCCATTGGGACAAGCCATTAGTACAAGGCGCTCGCCCGAGTTGTCAACTTTTTGGACTTGCCGTTTCGGAATTTTCTTGCATAAGATCGCTGGACGTTATGGCAAGACCAGTCACAGCGATTCCTCTCGAAAGAATCGAGAAGCGCATCTTCGTGATGCGCGGCAAGAAAATCATGTTGAGTACGCACCTAGCGGAACTCTACGAAGTCGAGCCGCGTGCCGTCGTACAAGCAGTGAAACGAAATCTTGACCACTTTCCGGCGGATTTCATGTTTCAGCTCAGTAAGGCGGAGTCCGCAAACTTGAAATCACAAATTGTGATTTCAAATTGGGGCGGGTCTCGCCGGGCTGCTCCCTACACGTTCACTGAGCAAGGCGTGGCGATGCTTTCGAGCGTGTTAAAAAGCAAGCGTGCTCTTCAAGTCAATATTGAGATCATGCGGACCTTTGCGCGCTTGCGCCAACTCCTCGCGTCCCACACCCGGCTAGCTCGGAAGCTCGTAGCGATGGAGGATAAGTACGATGGCCAATTCAAAATCGTATTCGACGCGCTACGGGAGCTAATGACGCCACCCGAACCCAAGAAGCGGCGGATCGGCTTTCTCGTGAAAGAACGATCGGCGCGGTACGGAAGGCAGAGACGTAAACTCTTTTAAGCAAAGCTCTCGAAAGTACAAATCTTACTAGAAGGGAACCCTGACTATGTCTATTGACGGACTTCGTTTTGGCCACGTGGCCTTTAAAGTTGCAGATGTCGAGAAAAGTATTCGTTGGTATGGTGACGCCTTTGGCGCCAAAGTGATCTATCGCGTGGCGCCGAGCGGCGAGCGGCCGGAGCTGATGTTCTTGGAATTTTCCAGGGGACAATGCGTCGAGCTTTTTCCCGGCGGCAAAAATGTCCTGCCGTCGCCGCCCGATCCGATCGGCTATATTCACTTTTGTCTAGTGCTGAATAATTTGGAACAGGCGTTGGAGCACTTGGCGAAGATGGGCGTGAAGCCGGAAAGAAAATTCATCGGCCGGGCCAAGCAGAAGATCGCGTTTATCTCCGACCCCGACGGCAACAGCATCGAGTTGATGGAGATTCCGCCGGAATCGGAAATTTATCGGACCTATCCATGATGCAGATCGGTTCTGCGCGTCGAAAACCTTCGAATTGAAGACCCCTCGCTACGGCCCTTCGGGCCTACTCGGGGAATCGGACGTTATGTGATTACAGTTGCGCAGAAGCGGCGTCCCTCGCTACGCGCCGCGCGCTACTCGGGAAAACGGAAATGGAAGGCGGGAGTTTTGTAATCCGACTCCCCGAGTAGCCACCACCGGTGGCGTAGCGAGGGGTTCTTGCCTATTGGAGGCAAAGTGGCGCGTCCATTTTTTGTCTACATGCTGCGCTGCTCTGATCAATCTTACTACGTTGGTCATACCGACGATCTCGATCTGCGTTTGGCGCAACATTCCAGCGGCGCGGGTTCCGTTTACACATCTACCCGTTTACCCGTTCAACTTGTCTGGGCTGAAGAGTTTTCCACGCGGGAAGAGGCCAAGATTGTCGAAGCGCAGATCAAGAAGTGGAGTCGGCGGAAGAAGGAAGCGATGATTGAGGGGAAGATCGATGAGCTGAAGCGCGCAGCTCGCAAGGATTGGGCTTTGTATCGGCAGCGGCGCGCTGCTGAAAGCTGATCCCTCGATACGGCCCTTTGGGCCCACTCGGGAAATCGGATTGCTGTCTTTGGACTGTCTCGCGTTGACGATATTATTCGTACGTCCCTCGCTACGCGCTTCGCGCTACTCGGGATGTCGGAGGTGTGGAGTCCGATTCCCCGAGTAGCCACGTTTCGTGGCGTATCGAGGGGTTCTTTGTCTGTCAGCCTGCTAACCTCACTCTACAAAGATACGAGCGGTGCGGCAGCGATCCGCTCACTGGATCGGAAAGGTCGGTGCCGATCAGCATGGCGGCGTTGGCGCCGTTGGTTTCGTAGGGATTGTAGCCGGGCAGTTCTAATTCCTTGCAGCCTTGCCACCAGCCGTGTTGGACGCAGATGACGCCCGCGACGATATTGGTCGTCGCGCGCGCTTTCACTTTGATCGCGCCGCGCGGGCTTTCGACGATCATCCATTCCTTGTTCTTTATTCCATAGCGCAATGCCGTTTCGGGATGGATGTCGGCGGTAGGTTCGGGCAATGTTTTGCGCAAGCCCGGCAGGGCGCGCTGTTGGCTGTGCACGAAAGTCGTGTTCTTGGCGTTGGTCAATATCAATGGAAACTCGGCGGCGATGTCGGGCCGGCTGATCGGACTCAACGCCGGTTCGATATATTCCGGCATCGGCGCGATTCCGTTGTCGGCGAATGGGTGGCAGTACAGTTCGACTTTTTTCGACGGCGTGGCGAAGCCGCGCGGCTTTCCTGCCTTATTGTTCTTCGCGTGTTTTTCGTAGCTCGGCTCTGCCGGCAAGGAGATCCCACCGTCGGCGTTCTTCAACTGCTCCAAGGTGACGCCGCTCGCTTGTAGTTCGTAAGCATAGCCGGCTTCGACATCGCCGCTGAAAAACTGTTCGGTGAAGCCCATGCGTTTGGCCAATTCAAAAATGATCCAGGTGTCCGAGCGCCGTTCGAATAGCGGTTCGACGGCCGCGGCGCGCCATTGCATGTGGGTCTTGCCGTTGGGACGATGTTCGAAGGCGGTGGTGAGCGCGGACATTTCCAGAAAGCTGGTCGCCGGCAAAACATAATCGCAGAGTTCCGCCGTCGGCGTCATGAACAGATCGGCGGCGACGCCGAGTTCGAGAGCGCACATCGCTTCTCGGCCGCGTCGCGAGTCGGCGTTGGACATTAAAGTATTCGAACCGAAGTTGAGCAGCGCTTTGATCGGATACGGTGTGCCGTCGAGCACGGCGTTGAAAATATCGTAGGGCGCGCAGTTGCCGGGCTTGGCCGGCGGGCCCAGCGGTTTGCGCTCGCGGCCGACGCGGATCGCGTTCATCTCTTTGGGCAGAAACTCTTTGCCGCCAACGTCGTTGATGGGAATTTTCGCAAAGCTCACGTTGCCGCCTTGGCGGTCGAAGTCGCCGAGCAGCGCGTAAAGTGACGCGATGGCGCGGCTGGTCTGGGTTGCGTTGGTGTGCTGGCCGACGCCGTTCCACATGTACATGCTGAGCGGGCGGTTGTGCGCCAGTAGTAGCGCGGTCTGCCAGACTTTTTCCGCTGGCACCCAGTGAATTTTCTCTGAGCGCTCGGGCGCGAACTCAGCGGCGATCTCAGCGAGTCGTTCGAAGACCGGTTTACATGTTATAGCCTTTCCGTTTTTTCCTTTGATCTCTCGCGCGCCAAAGAGCGCGGGCAGCACGCCGTCTCGTTCATAAAGTCCCGTGGTCGAATCGTAGAGCACCGGTTGATTCGATGATTCGTCCCAGACGACGTAGCGATTCGCGCTGCCATTGGCGCTGAGATCGGCTTCGGTGACGACTTGGTTGGTTGCGGCGTTGAGCAAAAAAGTTCCGTTGGTCCAGTGGCGCGCGAAGCCGGCGTCGTACCAGCCTTCTTCTAGCACACAGTGAATCAACGCCAGCGCCAAGGCGCCGTCGCTGCCGGGCCGCGGTTGCAAAAGTAAATCGGCGTTGGCGCCGATGCCGACGCGGCGCGGATCGACGACCACGGTTTTCATGCCGCGGGCACGCGCTTCGACGATGTCGTGGGCGAGGATCAGCGAGGTCGAGCTTGGATTATGGCCCCAGAGCAAAAACGATTTGCTGTGCGCCAGATCGGGAGTTTGGATCGTCGTGCCGAAGGTGTAACTGAAGCCGGTATCCTTGTGCCAGTTGCACACATGCGTGGTCGACATCCAGTTGGGACTGCCGAGCAGATACAGAAATCGGCCGAGCCAACGTTCGACATCGTCCACCGACGTGCCACTTTTGGTTCCTTTGCCCAGCGCGATCGCTTTGGCGCCGTCGCGGTCGCGGATGATTTTTAGTTCTTGCGCGATGCCATCGAGGGCTTCGTCCCAACTGACGCGCTGCCAGCCGGGATCGGCGTCACCTTTGGGCCGAGTGCGCTTGAGCGGATAATTCAGCCGTTCTGAATTGTAAACCAGCTCCGGCGCGGCTTTGCCCTTGAGACACATCACGCCGCCGTTGGGATGATCGTGATCGGAATCGAGCCGCGTGACGCGGCCGTTCTCGACTGTCGCGATGGTCGCGCAGTGCGCGGTGCACAGCGCGCAGTAGCCGCGGACTTTTTTTACGTCGTTCATCGACTGTGCTGGCTTCGACATGCTTTGCTCCAATTACGAAACAACGGAACCCCTCGATACGGCCCCTTCGATACGCGCTGTGCGCTACTCAGGAGCCTACTCGGGGCAACGAAAAATTTATGCGGCGGCGATTGTGTTGAATTAATTCTCTTCAATCCAGCTCCGGTCGGTTCGGTTTGCCGATGAAGCCGGGGCCGAAGCCGGCTTCGTGGGCGGCCCAGGCGCCGGCGACGCGGCCGCTGAAGATCGATGGGCCGAGCATGGTGCCTTCGAGTCCAGCTTTGCCATTGATATGTCCGCCGGCCATGCCGGCGACTTCGCCCGCCGCGTAGAGGCCGGGGATCGGTTCGAAGAATTTATTCAATGCGCGGCAGCGCAGATCGGTTTTCGCGCCGCCGAAATTTTTCCGCGCCAAGGGAAAAATTTGAATCGCGTAGTAGGGCGGCGTGTCGAATTTCTTCGAAGCATTGAGCGACTTGCCGAACTTTGGATCTTTTTCTAATTTGGCGTCGAAGCATTTGTTGTACTCTTCGATTTCCGCGACAAAGTTTTTCACATCCTCCACGGCGGTTTTTTTGCCGAGATCTTCGAGCGTGTCGGCTTTCTTTATAAAAGGCGAATTATTCAAAAGCTCTTCAACCTTGGCGCGGTCGATCACTTCGCCGCGCCGATAATAGGGATCGGCAACGTCGATCTTCGCCAGCATCGGCGTGTCGGCGATGGCCCATGCGTGGGGCGGTCTTTGCGCCAGCAACGCCGGCGAAGCTGACGCGCCGCCGGTGAGCGACTCGTTGTGAAAGCGTTTTCCCTGCTGGTTGAACCAGATGTAGCCCGGCACCATGCGAAAAACTAAACCGCGCCGCTGTTGTGGGTCGCGGTAGTCGGGTGTCGCGTAGACGTAGAACCAGATGCAGTCCATGTGGGTGAAGAAGCCGCCGAGTTCTTGGATCATCTTGTGGCCTTCGCCCTTGGCGCCGAAACCGGAGCCTTCCATGACTTTGAAGTTTTTGAATTCAGGGCGGTGTTCCAAGACCATTTCCAAATTAGAATTGAATCCTCCGGTGGCAACGACCACTGTCTTGCTGTGGATGTCGAACGATTCGTTGCCGTGAATCGCCGTTACGCCGCGGACGTGACCGTCTTGGGTGAGCAGTTTGCCGGCTTTGGTCGAGGTCATGATGGTGATGTTGGGAATTTTTCCTGCGGATGTGATCAGCGCGGTCATCAAACCAAGGCCGTTGTTGTCAGGCCGGTGCCAACGCAGCACGCTGTTGCCCTCCTGAACTTTCATGTCGACCCATTTGACGCCGCCGCTTTCGGCCCAGTGATAGAGATCGTGCAGCGTGTGTTCTAGATAGTAGCGCGCCCAGACTTCGTCGGCTTGGCCACCGCCAAATTTGATCCAATCACTGAACGCCATGTCCGGTGTGTCTTCGATGCCCTGGGATTTTTGCAGCGGCGTGCCGACGATGCAGCAACCGCCGCCGGAGATCGCCGCGGTGCCGCCGCATTCGGCCGCGCCTTCGAGAACGATCGCTTTGCCGCCGGCGCGGGCGACTTCGATGGCCGCCGGAATGCCGGCGCCGCCGCCGCCGATAATCGCGACATCGGTTTGTATACGTGAGTTGACCATGGCGAACTCCTTGGAACCGGATCGATGATCGAGGATTTATCACTGTTGCCGGGATTCGGTCAACGCAAACCCTCTTGCCAACAGCTTGCGTTTTCTGTATCGGGATTGGTGACCGCAGAACGCCAAGGAGGTTGTCTATGATCCGTCGTCGAACGAGTCAGGTCCTTCTCATCAGTGCTGCCATTTTAATTCTTGCCAGCCGCAGCGCACGCTCACAAGAAAATGTCCGCGTCGCCTATCCATCGGTCTCAGCGTCGACGATCATGCTGATGATCGCCAGCAAAGAGGGATACTTTAAGGAGGAAGGGCTCAACGTTGAACTCTTGAGTATCCGCGGCGAGATCGCGATCCGAATCGCTCTGGCCGGCGAGATCGATTTTTTCACCAACGCCGGCAGCGCGCTCGCCGCCGTGGCGCGAAATGTGCCGCTCAAGATTCTCGCCGTGGTGCAGGACAAGCCGGGCTGGGATCTGATCGCGCTGCCGAGCATCAAGTCGATCGCGCAATTGCGCGGGCAAACCGTTGCGATTATGTCGCCGGAGGGTTCATTGGCAGTGGTGACGCGCGAGATTCTCCGCAAGAACGGTATCGATCCAACCAAGGACGCCAATCTCGTTGTCATGGGCGGCGACGACGTGCGCTTGCCGGCGCTCAAAGGCAAGGCGATCCAAGCAACGCTGTTCAACGCCGCGGCGAGCATTCGCGCCCAGAAAGACGGCTTCACCAAATTGGCCTCAGCCAGCGAGTATGTCAGCGCGATTCAAGGCGGCATCGCCACGACCGACGAGCGGATCAAGCAACAGCCGGCGAAGATCGCGCGCTTCATGCGCGCGAGTTTGAAGGGATTGAGTTTCTTCGTCAGTAAAAAGGATGCGTCGATCAAGTACATGATCGATATTTTGAAAATCAAAGACCGCGATATGGTGGCGTCGATCTACGAGGAAGAAGCGAAGATCACCGTACGCAGCGCCATCAGCGAAGACAAGATTATCCAACCGTTGATCGACGACATGAAGCGCACGACCAAGTCGACCCGGGAAATGAAAGTCAGCGACGTGTTCGATTTCAGCTTCGCGCGCAAAGCCGGCGAAGAATTAAAAGCGAGCGGGTGGAAGCCGTAGCGGTCGTTGAAATCATCGGATGCGGATAATTGGCCGCAAAGTTCGCAAAAAAAGAATTGGTATTTTAAGTGCGAAAAATCTTTCGCCCCTACGCCTACGCCAAGCCATACAGCTTCGCTGGGTTCTTCTCCAAGATACGAACCTTCGCCGATTCACTGATATCCGTGCGTTTCTGCAAGATCGCGGCGGCGCAGCGGTCGCGATCGCCGTGGGGCATGTCGCTGCCGAAGATCACTTGGCCTTCACCGACTAGGTTCAACACGTTTGGTAAAATCTCGTCTTCGACTTCGGTGCTGAAATAGATATTTCCTCGTTTGATGTAGTCCATCACCGGCAGTTTTTGGATCGGCGTGGTTTGCGGCAGAAATTTTCTCAGCGTCGAGCCTTGGTTTTTGAAGCGGTGATGGATTCTCTCGATGATGAACGGCACCCATTGGCAGCCGGCTTCGAGGAAAACTATTTTCAGTTGGGGAAAACGGTCGAGCACGCCGCCGCTGACCAGCGCGGTAAACGCCATCAAGAGCGGCACGTGAAAAGCGATGACGCCGGAGGGATAGATGTGCGAGTAAAGATTGTTCACCGCCGGGCAGGACCAGCCGACGTGGACGCCGAGGGCGAGATTTTCTTCGCACAGTGCGGCGTAAAACGGATCGAGGCGTGGATGATCGAGCATGTCATCACCGGCGGTACCGAGGGCCATGACGGAAACCGCGCCGAGCTGTTTCGCTTCGCGAACTTGTTTGACGGCGTTGGCAACGTCGTCGAGATTGACCACCGCCGACCACTTGATGCGCGCTTGGCCGGCCAAGCGTTGGCCCATCCAACGATTGTAAGAAGAAGTCATGGCGGTGGCGAGCGGAGCATTCTTGGTCAGCGGGTAGGCGAGGAACAGTGTTGTGTAGATAACTTGGATGGCGATATCTTCTTCGTCCATCAACTTCAAGCGCGCAGGGACGTCGTCAAGCTCCATGTTGGC
>SHYW01000085.1 GCA_009692615.1 Deltaproteobacteria bacterium
AGGCTTTGCCAATTTGGGCGACGCCTATAAATTGGTCCCCGGCTATCAGTTGGCGGGCGTGTTTGTCCGCGAGGGTTGGGCGGCGAAGAACAAAGATTTGACGCTGCGCTTTCTGCGCGCGTTTACCAATTCGCTCAAGTGGCTGCACGACAACCGCGCCGAAGCCCTCGAACTATTGCCCAAGATCACCACTTTGCCGAAGCAGTATGTGCAGAGCGCCTGGGAGACATACACCAAAGCGGTGTGGCCGCGGGACGGCCGGGTGAGCGTGAAAGCGTTGCAGCTGGTGATCGATTTGATGAACGAAGATGGTTTGCTAAAAAAGCCGCTGAAGCCGGAAGATGTGATCGATGATTCTTACTTACGAGAGATCGGCGCGCGATAGATTCGCATAGAGTTGCAGCAAAATAATTTGCCTGGCGGTCTTCTATGTTAGGCGGTCATGCGGTGGCTCAATGTCTTTACAACGAGGGCGTGAAACATCTGTTCAGCGTGCCGGGGGAAAGTTACATCGCCGTGGTCGACGGCTTGGTCAATCATCCCGAGATCCACGCCAAGCAAAAAGCTTACGCGACGCCGAAGGAATGTCTGACCAAGCGCGTTTCCATGGAGCGGGTGATGCAGGATTTAAAATCCGCCTCGCCTGCGGACGCAATCACGACCACGGACGCTGGCAGCTTCGGCCAATGGCATCAACGCTATCTCGAATTCGATCATGCGAATTCTTACATTTCGCCGACGCTCGGCTGCATGGGGCCGGGGATTCCTTCCGGTGTGGTGGCCAAACTTACCTATCCCAACCGCACCGTTATCGCCCACGCCGGCGACGGTGGCTTTCTTATGACCGGTCAAGAAATGGCGACGGCGAAACAGTACGGCGCGCCGATCGTCGCCATCGTTTAGAACAACGAGGGCTACAACACGATTCGTATGCATCAGGAAGCGCAGTATCCGGGCCAGCAGTACGGCATCGCGCTGGGAAATCCCGACTTCGCCGCCATGGGCGAAGCCTATGGCGCCCTCGGTCTCAAGGTGCGCCGCGACGAAGAGTTTCTGCCGGCGTTCAAGCGCGCCTTGGCCGCCGGCCGTTCGGCGCTGATCGAAGTCGAGACCGATTACGAGTTCCTCACGCCGACGGTAAAGCTCGCGGATGTCGCCGGCAAGAAAATGGCGGAGTGAGCACTAGCGGTTCGCGTGCCGATGCTTTGACCCGGCCAGGTCTTTTGTATTAAGTTAAGTTGCAACTGGCTTGAGAGAAAGGAACGACGATCCATGGAATTGGCGACGATCAACGACAAGATCGAAGAGATGGTCAAGTCCGGCAAGGAGAAAATGTATTTCAACTTGATGGGCACCGAGAATTTTCGCTGCTGGCTGAACGTTTACATGCCGGGCCAGGGCACCAACGGCTTGCACTATCACAACACCGATGAGACTTTTACGGTCATGGAAGGCTGCGGCGAGATCGTCCATCGCGACGGCAGCCGGACCAAGGTGGAAAAGGGCAGCGTGGTGCTGATCCCGGCGAAATATTATTACGACATTAAGAACACCGGCGACAGTGTGATGGCGCTGCTCGGTAACCGCGCCGAAGGTTTCGGCGGGCCGACGATCTATCTCGATCCGGCGCAGAATGAGAAGATGAAGGGCAGGAAGCAGTTTGGCGACGCTTGATTCGTCGCGTGTCTAGAAAATTGACCCTCGCAGGGTGCTGATAAAAGTGGAACATGCTTCGACAGGCTCAGCATGAACGGAATTTACTCAATGATTTTAATTTCTAATCCGTTCGTCCTGAGCTTGTCGAAGGACTCCTAGAGCGTTTTCAGCCACCGCTTAATGACAGTCTGTAATGGCTAGAGGCTTTCGCGTGCCCTTTAAAAGCTCGTAAAAGCGTAATAAGAAAACAACAAGTCACTTGCAGAAGGAGAGAGCTAACGTGCGAATTATCGATGCCGACACACATATCGACGAAACCGAAGCCACTTGGGAATACATGACGGGCGCCGACCTGGACTACAAACCCACGACCGCATTTCCCTCCAACCCCGATCCCAAGCTGCCGCCGGCACGTTATTGGGTGATCGAGGGGAAGCGCCAAGTGCGTTTCATCCGCAGCGACAAGGACTCCGGTACCACGGTTGAAACCCGCGAGCTGCTCGATATCAACGCCCGGCTCAAACATATGGACGAGCTCGGCACCGATATCCAGGTGATCTATCCGACTTTATTTCTGATGGAGGCTTCGCAAAATCCCGAGGCGAGCACGGCGACGCGGAAAAGCTACAATCGCTGGTTGGGCGAGCGTTGCAGCCATTCGGGCGGCCGTCTGCGCTGGGTGTGCATGCCGCCGGTGCAGAAGATCGAGAACTGCCTTGAAGAGCTGACTTGGGCCAAAGAACATGGCGCCTGCGGCGTGATCAAAAAAGGCGACCGCGAAGCGGGAAAATATCCCGCCGATCCCTATTTCGAGCCGCTCTATGCCGCGGCGGAAAAGCTCGATCTGCCGGTCTGCATCCATACCGGCTCGGGTATTCCCGATTTTTCCCCGGCGCGGGAGTTTTCCCACGGCCAGTTCATGCGCACCAAGGGCGCGGCGATCAACGGCGTGCTTGGCATGGTATTGCACAAGATCCCGAAAAAGTTTCCCAAGCTGCGCATCGGCTGTATCGAAGCCGGTTCCATGTGGACGCCCTTCGTGGCTTACGATTTGAAGCGCCAGGCGATCAAGCAGCAGGGACGCGAGTCGGTGGGCGTCCTAGGCGTACCGCTCATCGATGTTCCGACCAACGTTTTCAAGGACAATAATATCTACGTCACCTGCCAGGTCGATGAAGATCTGCCATTGATTCTCAAAACCGTCGGCGAGGATCATTTGATGGTCGGTTCCGACTACACCCATCGCGATCCGTCGATGGAGCTGGAATTTCGCAAAGAGTTGCAAGCGCGCGCCGACAAGGGCGAGATTCCGCAGGCGTCGATTCAGAAGATTCTTTATGACAATCCGAAGGCGTTCTACGCGCTTTAGACATCAATTGGAGGCGTCGAGCCATGATCCGTCATGCCGGCGCAGGCCGGCATCCATCTTGGATTGCCCAGAGCATAAACCTGGATTCCGGCCTACGCCAGAATGACGAAATGAATAAGAGCGCGTTCAGTTTTAATATAAGTCGTTTTGACATAGCGAGTCTGGGTCGTTTATAGTTGAGTCAAATTGTAAAGGAGGACACTAAATGATTGTTCTCAGTCCAGAAGGAAAGGCGCAGACCTCGGCGGCGAAAGTCGCTGGCATCGCCCAGTTCACCGATCTGCGCGGCAAGGTGGTGGGCTTTCTCGATAACAGCAAACCCAACGCCGACAAGTTGGCGGAGCGGTTTGGCGAGTTGTTAAAAGAGAAATACGGCGTCGCCAGCATCATCACGCGGCGCAAATTGACGGCGCAGCAGGGTGCGCCCAAACAATATCTCGACGAGCTGGCGTCGCAGGCTGACTTTGTCATCTGCGGCCTGGGTGATTGAGGCTCCTGCACGTCGTGGAGTGTCCACGACTCTTTAGAGATACAAAAGCGCGGCCGGTTCGCGATCACGCTGATCACCCACGCCTTCACCGCCTTGGCGACGTCCGAAAAGGAAGCGTTCGGCGCGGCGGATCATCCGGTGTTGGTGGTGCAGCATCCGATCGGCACGGTCAAGCTTGAGGAAGTCAGCAAGAAAGCCGACGCGGCGTTCGATCAGTTGATTAGTATTCTGCTTGCGCCCGAGGCGGCGCGGGCGGTTGCTTAACGGATTGGTTTAGGGTCTCGGGTTTCGAGTCTCGTGTTTTGGTTCATCTGACTCGGCGCCCGAGACTTTTTTATTTTGTATCCATTCCTATTCCGTCATACCGGCGCAGGCCGGTATCCAGCTTCTTGTTTAGATTGTGCGTAATAATGCTGGATTCCCGCCTACGCGGGAATGACGGAAAGGAAATTTTGAATTTGGAAGGGCGGTCCTATGGCAACGGCAGCACTGCAAGCAGAGCGAGTTGAAATTCCTGATGACATCTGGGAGGCGCAGGCTTTCTTCGAAGAGAAAGGCTGGTCCGATGGCTTGCCGATCATTCCTCCCACCGAAGCGCGCGTCGGGCAGATGCTGGCGGCGACCAAGCGTAAACCCGATGAAATGATCGGCGCCGTGCCGCCGCGCTGGGCGCAAGCGACAGTGGAGAAGATCGCCATCAACGGCGTCATGGCCGGCTGCAAGCCTGAATACATGCCGACGCTGATCGCCGCCACTGAAGCGCTCTGCGATCCCAAACTGAATCTCTACGCCCTCCAGGCGACCACCGGCGGGCCCGCCGTGATGATCATCATCAATGGGCCGGTGCGCAAGCAACTCAACGTCAACGGCGGCTCCAACGCGCTCGGCGAAGGCTGGCGCGCCAACGCCACCATCGGCCGCTTCGTGCAAATGATTAAGCGCAACATCGGCGGTTCCTATCCGGGCACGACCTGCAAAGCGACGCTAGGTTGGCCGGGAAAGTTTTCCATCTGCGTCGGTGAAAATGAGGAAGCGAGTCCCTGGGAACCGCTTCATGTCGAGCGCGGCTTCAAGGCCGAGCAGAGCACCGTGACTGCGATCAGCGCGGATGCGTCGATACGCGCGTCGGATTTGGACAGCTCGAAAGCCGAAGGCGTGCTGATCAATTTCGCGCAAAAGATGGATGGACCGTCGGGGCCCGAAGCGATCATGGTGATTTGCCCTGAGCACGCGAAGATCATCGCCGACGACGGCTTCAGCAAAAAAGACGTGCAGAAATTTATCTGGGAACGCGCCGCCTACCGGATGAAAGATCTACCCGACGAAACTTTCTATCAGCGGGTCAAGCGCCGATCCGATTTGAAATTGACACGCGAGAGTATTATCCCAGTCACGGATAAGCCGGAAGATATTCTAGTGATCGTCGCCGGCGGCGACGGCTCGCAGTCGCAGTACATTCACGTCTGGGGACAGGCCACGCCGGAAGGTGGGTCGACGCGAAGCGTGACAAAAGTCATCAAGGATTAACCCTTCGATACGGGCCTACTCAGGGCCAACGGAGAGTCCGTTTCCCAGAGTAGCGACCGTTGCGGTCGCGTAGCGAGGGGTGTGTTGTGCATCGCTCAAACTGATTTAACTATTTACCCTCGCCCATTCCGATGGGAGAGGAAGGGTGAGGGTCCGAATCCCATGACCACTCAATGTCGCTGTTTCATCGTCATCGTTATTCTTTCCTTGTCAGCGCAACGCAGTTCCGCCGCCGACAAACTCCGCATCGGTTACTCCGGCGCGACGATCACCAATTCGATGTTGTGGGTGACGCAGGAAGGGCGGCTGTTCGAGAAGAACGGCATCGACCCCGAAGTTCTTTATCTCCAAACCACGCTCGGCCAGACGGCGATGATCGCCGGCGAAATTCAAATGTGCGTTTACTCGGCGAGTCTGCTGACGCCGGCGCGTTTGCAAGGCGCCGATGTCGTCATGCTGCTGAGTTTTCTCCACAAGCCGATCTATCGTCTGGTGGTGCGGCCGGAGATTCGCAGCGTCGCCGATCTACGCGGTAAGCGTATCGGTATCACGCGCTTCGGCACGGTGAGCGATTGGACCACGCGCTTGTTATTATCGCGTCTCGGTCTCGACGCGGAAAAGGATGTGACTCTGATCCAAAGCGGCGACGTGCCGGTGCTGGTCAATGGATTGTCGGCGGGCCGGACTATCGACGCCGCGATCATGCAGCCGCCCTATGATAAAAAGCTCGTAGCCCAGGGGCTGCGCGTGCTGCTCAACATGCAGGATATGGATATCGTCCTGCAACAGACCGGCCTTAACACCACGCAGAAGTTCATCGCCAGAAATCCCGACATCGTCCGGCGCGCCGTGAAGTCACTCATCGACGGCATTCATTTCATGCGCAACAACCCCGCCGTCGCCAAACGCGCCATCGGCAAACACATGCAGATCAAAGACGAGCGCGAGCTGGAAGATTCCTATCAACTGCTGCGCAGCTTCATCCAACCCAAACCCTATCCGAATCTCGAAGGCTTCAAACCAATCTTCGAGGAAGCCGGCAAACGCCTGCCGGCGGCAAAGACCGCCAACGCCAAAGATTTTGTCGACACGCGCTTCATCGAGGAGTTGGACAAGTCGGGTTATATCGACGGGCTGTATAAATAGTCTTCCGCCGAGCAGCTCCAGCCTAGTTTCGCGAACTATTCTATGGCCCTTATTATTCAGCAGAAATAATGTCGGTTGGCTGTGTATGATTTGCGGCGCAATAAGTTGCACTTCGATGATCCTGGTTTTTCTCGATGTCTATTTATTCCCGCTCGCACTGGTCCGAGATCGAAAAGCAGCATGATGCCAAGTCGGTGCTTGTCTCTCTCTTGCAAGTCATGTTTCCATTTGTTGGCAGCGCCACTGCATTCTTGGCTGCAGCTGTCGGCGGGGTGCTTGGAATGGTTGGCCTGTTTCAAAAGGGCGGGTCTAAAGTGGCTATTGTTGTAGGATTAGCTTTGGCCGGTATCGCCTTTTTGGTTGCCGTACTGTTTTTCATTGGCATGGGTAATTTTCGCAAGGGTTGAACTGTGATGCGATCGATTAAGATTTTGCTGATGCTCTTAGTGCTGGTGCCGGTATCGGCCTACGCCGCCGACAAGCTGCGCATCGGTTACTCCGGTCTCAGCCCGGCGACGGCGATGTTGTGGGTCGCGCAGGAAGGCAGGCTCTTCGAGAAAAATGGACTCAGCGCCGAAGTGCTGTTTCTGCGCAACAATCTCGGCCAGTCGGCGATGATCGCCGGCGAGATCGATATGTGCAGTTACTCGGCGAGCCTGATGGCGCCGGCGCGGGTGCAGGGGGCGGATTTAGTCATGATCGTCAGCTTTCAGCAAAAGCTCAATTATCGGCTGGTGGTGCGGCCGGAGATTCGCACGCTGGCGGAATTGAAAGGCAAGGTGCTCGGCGTCACTCGTTACGGTACGGTGAACGATGCGACCATGCGGCTGCTGATTAGCAAGCTCGGTCTCGATCCTGACCGCGATGTTCGGTTGATTCAAGTCGGCGATTCGGCGCCGGTGGTGGCGACTTCATTGATCGCCGGCAAAACTTTCGACGGCGGGCTGCTGCAGCCGCCTTATTATAACAAGGCGGTGGAGTCTGGGTTTCGCGTGTTCGCCAACATGGAAGAAATGGACATCCCATTTCAACAGGTGGGGCTCAACACGACGCAGCGTATGATCGCCAAGAGTCCTGACACAGTTCGCCGTGTGGTCAAGTCGATCGTCGAAGGCGTACAATTGATTCGTATCAATCCCGGCGTGGCCAAGCGCGCCATCGCTCGCTACATGCAGATCAAAGACGAGAAAGTGCTTGAGGAATCCTATCAGCAGTTGAAAGGGATTGCGGAGACCAAGCCGTATCCTTCGGCGGAAGGCTTCAAAACCATCCTTGACGAATTGGCGAAGAAACTTCCCGCCGCGCGCACCGCCAATCCGCGCGAGTTTATGGACGCGCGGTTTCTTCAGGAGTTCGATAAGTCGGGATATATCGACGGGCTTTACAAGTAAGCGAAGAGACGGATTTGTCTTACCACAGAGCGCACAGCGATCACAGAGTCCGGAAGGTTTGGTAGGGGCGGGTTTTAAACCCGCCCTCCGGTTTACGCTGTGTCAATCTTGCGGTCGCAATCCCAACCATCGACAGCAAGGCGGAAAAGATGCTAAGTTTTTTGCGCTTGCAACGAATTTCCATGAATCGCATAGGAGCAAGACTATGAGTAAACTATTTCTGACGTTGATCGTGGCGCTCTATCTCGCGACCATAGAGCCCGCGGCCTTTGGCGCGCAGCCGGCGGTGCAGTTGCCGGAGGGCGACGGCAAGCCGCATGTGCAAGGACTGTGCGCGACCTGTCATGAACTCAATCTGATCCCGCGCAGTTCCGGTTACACGCGCGCCGGCTGGCAAGAATTGATCGGTAACATGATCAACATCGCCGGCACGCCGGCGGAGGATGCCATCACCCAATATCTAGCGAAGCATTTCCCGCCGAACACGAATCTGCAACCGACCTTGGTGCCGGGGCCGATATCGATCAGTTTTAAGGAATGGAAAGTGCCGCAGTTGGGCCAGCGCGCTCGCGATCCAGTGCAGACGGCCGACGGTTCGATTTGGTATTGCGGGCAGTTCGGCAACCTCGTCGGGCGGATCAATCCCAAGACCGGCGAAGTTTCGGAGTACGCTTTGCCGGACAAAGCTTTGCCGCATAGCATCACGCCGGATCGCGACGGCAATATTTGGTACACCGGCAATGGCAACGGTACGGTGGGCAAGCTCGACGTGAAAACCGGTAAAATCACGGAATATAAAATGCCCGACCCCAACGCCAAAGATCCTCACACCGCTGTCTTCGACGAAAAGGGCCGGCTGTTTTTCACTTTGCAGGTGAGCAACATGATCGGCCGCTTGGTGCCGTCCACCGGCGAGATTAAATTGGCAACGGTGGCGCGAAAAAATTCTCGGCCCTACGGCATCAAGTTGGCCGCCGATGGCTCGCTGTGGGTTTCATGCAACGGCAGCAACTGTTTGTTGAAAATCGATCCGGAAACCCTGGCGATCCGGGAATTCGATCTGCCCGAAGGCACCACCGTGCGCCGTCTCGACCTCGCCAAGGACGGCACGATCTGGTATGTCAACTCCGGCCTGGGCCGACTCGGACGGATGGACCCAAAGACCGGCCAGTATAAAGAGTGGATGTCACCGAGCGGGGCGAAGTCGCATCCTTACGCCATCGCGGTGGTCGACGGTATGGTTTGGTTCAACGAATCGGGAATGCGCCCCGATCCGCTAGTGCGCTTCGATCCGACCACGGAAAAATTTCAGAGCTGGCCGATCCCGTCGGGCAATATCTACGGCGGCATCCTGCGCCATATGCGCCCGACCAAAGACGGCAACCTGCTGATTCACCAGACCAGCACCAACCGGATCTACGAGGTCGAAGTGAAGTCGGGCGCGCGGCGGGTGGCGAACTAGGCGGCGCGCATCGATCCAGTTTTCCTGAGGGCTCCCGCGCCACTTAGTTGGCGCGGGAGCCCTTGTTAATTTGCCAGAAAAAAACTCCACTACCAACTCTTGTCACCGAGCGCGCCAGTCTAGTATGTAGCTTACATCCCAGGTTTCGATTTATTGTGAAGAAAGCGCGGAGCTCTTATGGCAGATAGGCCAACAACCACCGACGAAGGCGCCGCGGTCGCGAAAATCCTCATCGGTCTCGTCAACGAGTGCGACACCGACGTGGATGTCTACCACGCGATCCCGACGATTTCACCGATGAATTGAAAGCCAAGCTCGCGCCTGGGCAGCGGCGCGAGATGACGGTCGGGCTTGACGATTGCTTGATCGCCAAGGTCGGCGATCAGTTAGTTGGCGAGTATGGCGTCTGCGCCGAGCTGCGCTTGTGGCGCCTGCGAGCGGGTGACGCCCGGCGCGGGCTGCACTGTCAGATCATCGTCGCCAATCAGCGCGGCCAGGCGGTGCGCTTGGTTTACACGGATGGGGCCGACGGCGCGACAAAATCCCACGCGGAACTACCGCCGGGGGAAAGACTGGTCGTGGATGCCATGACCGGCGACTACTGGGAAGCGATGATTGGCGCGCGCGTGGTGTCGGCCTATCAGCCGAGCTGGCGCTTGCCGGTCTGGAATATCATCGATGTCGATTGCGAATTCGTACCGGAACTGCCGGTCTTTGATTACACGGATCTGAACGATACCGAAGAACCGCGACAAATCGACTTGCCCGCCGTCGGCGAAGTCAAAGCGGTCATGGTGTTTGTCGATTTTCCGGATTTCCAACCACCCGTTAGTCCGCAGGCGGCCAGAGATGCGATCGTCGGCTAGGCTGAGGACTGGTTTCGTGTGGAGTCCTACGGCCGATTGCAGTTCTCGGTGGACACTCCCGTGCTCGCTTGGCGGCGCATGCCGAAGCCGGCCACCGAATATAAGTCTATCGGCAGCTGCGCCGCGGATCATGCTTCGTATATCACGACGGCGCTGGCGCAGTTCCGCGCGGTTGAGATCGATTTTTCCCAATACCAAATCGTTTACATCGTTGCCGCGAAGACACCGGAGGATCCGAAGTATGACGGCGTCTTAGCGAACTCGCCGACGCTCAGCAATGGCCAGAATATCCCAACCAACAATGGGGTGGTCAAACATGTGGTGACCTTTGGCCGTGACGCTTATTGGCGCAGCTTCCGCGTGCTGGTGCACGAGACCGGTCATCTGTTCGGGCTACCGGATCTCTACCTGTTTCATCCGACGGAACAGAAACCACACCTCGGTCCCGCAGGCGTCTGGGATATCATGTGCGTCCTTGACGGCGGGCGTCATTTTCTCGGCTGGCATAGGTATAAACTTGACTGGCTCGACGAGTCCCAGCTGGTTTACTTCAACTCCGGCGAGTTGACACTTAGCCTGACTACGATGGAAACCGCTCAAGGGATCAAACTGATCGTTCTGCCGAGTGAGTACTCGTCGCAGCTCTATGTCGTCGAAGTTGCCCAGGAGCTCGGCGAGGACGGAACCTTTCGCGACAAGGGGATAGTGCTTTACGCCGTGGATGGGGCGGTGGGAACCGGCCATAAACCGCTAGAAGTCATTCATTGCGGCGCGGCCGTGGATGATACGAACATCGGTCTGCGCTGCGGCGATTTCCTGGCGCCTGGCGAAAGCCATGTGATCGCATTAGCAAACGCTAGCCGGGTGGAAATTTCTAACAACCGGAAGGCCGAGGATGGTTTCGAGGTCACGGTTCGAGTAACTGGTTCACAGCTGGGAGCTTCGGTTAAACCGGTGAACTGTAGCCATTGCGGTCGGCCGATGCGCGGATAAATTCGATTGCGCTGGCGGTTTTCAAACTCGCTGGACGAAACCGTTTGAAATGCTAGGTGTCTCATCAAGACTAAATCACCAATCGGAGAGAATTAATTTATGATCATCGATGCCGATGCCCATATCGAAGAGTCCGAGGCAATGTTCGAGCGCTTGGACAAAGAGTTCCGTCCACGCCGGCCGTTGCCGGTGCGACTTGAGCGCGACACGGTGTACGGCCGCTACAACGCCGTCTGGCTGATCGACGGCGAGACTTATCCGAAGCTGGTCGGCAAGGGCGGGACGATTTTTCGCACGCCGACGCTGATGGAAGCGGCGACCCAGAAGCGCGAGAGCATCGGCGCCCAGGAGATCACCGATGTCGCGGCGCGGCTCGGCGACATGGACAAGGTGAAGATCGATGTTCAAGTTGTCTTCCCAAGTTTGTTTCTGACCCATTCTGCCGAAGATGTGAAATTAGAAGCGGCGCTCTTGCGCGCTTATAATTCGTTTCTCGGCGAATGCGCTAGCGCTTCGAAGAATCGCATCCGCTTCGCCGCCCTGGTGCCGATCCGCGATGTCGAAGCATCGATCCAGGAAATCAAACGTGCGGCAAAGATCGGTGCCGCGGCGGTGACGTTGCAAGGCATGGCGTGGGATAAATTGCTCGGCGATGAAAGTTTGTTTCCCTTCTACCAGGCCGCGGCCGATCTGAATCTGCCGATCTGCGTTCATCTCGGCTGGGGCTGTCCGGCGCTGACGCGCATATTCGATGCGACGACGAATTTTTACAGCGCGATCCTGCCGGTGGTGATGGGCTTCAACAGCATCATGAGTTCGGCGGCCTTCGAGAAGATTCCCAATCTACGTTTCAGTTTTTTGGAAGCCGGCGCCGCGTGGATTCCGTTTCTGCTCAAACAAGTGCGGCGCGACAACATGCGGCGCAAGCTGGCCAGAGATCCCGTCGAGTATTTCCAAACTGGCCGAGTATTCGTCAGCGCTGAGCCGGACGAAGATTTGACCGGCATCGCCGCATTGGTGGGCAAGATTCCTTCGTCCTCGGCTCCGACTATCCCCACGGCGATCCGTCGCGCCAAGAAGACATGGTCGCGGAGTTTCGCGAGCGCAAGGACTTGTCGCAAACGATGGTCGAAAAGATGCTGTCGGATAATCCCAGGCGGCTGTACGGGCTATAAGACCAGGCTGAAGAAGCTTTCGTTTCCTGACTCCATAACTAGCTAAGATATACAATCTGGCGTCCACTACAGGTACCTTGATGCGCACGTCATTAAACTTCCACGCGCGGGGCGAAGTTTTCGACACCATGATTGCGGCGCAGTTGCTCGGCATCGAGCAGCTCGGGCTGGCGCCGCTCATCTAGATGGATGCCGCGGTGAAGGCGAAGGTGGCAAAGCTTCTCGGTCTGCGTTAACCTCATAGGAACATGGTCGCGAATGAAAATGCCGAGGTCTCGACACTGACTCGCGAAATCATCCTTCGCGCGTTGCAGACCCTGTCCGACGAACTTGGCAAACAAGGTGTCACCGGCGAAGTCTGTTTGTTCGGCGGCACGGTGATGGTGCTCGCCTTCACCGCCCGGTTGACGACGAAAGACGTGGACGCGCTTTTCCAGCCGACGCAGACGATTCGCGAGATCGCCCGTCGCATTGCCGGCGAACAACACCTGCCTGCTGACTGGCTCAACGATGGCGTCAAAGGTTTCATTTCCACTCGGCACGAAACGACCACGGGAAATCTGCCGCAGTTTGCGCACCTGCGTTTGACCATGCCCGTGCCGGAATATCTGCTTGCCATGAAGTGCATGGCCGCGCGCATCGGCGGCACGACGGACGAACCGTCCGACGTGACCGACATTATTTTTCTAGTTCGCCATCTGAAATTCAAATCCGCGCAGGAAGTTCTGGATTTGGTCGGGCAATACTATCCGGCGAATCGCATCGCCGTGAAGACGCAGTATCTGATCGAGGGTTTATTTGAAGAAGGCAAAATATGAGACCGAAAACATTGGCGGAAGTCGCGCAACTCGCGGCGCGCGGCGAATCATTCGATCGCTGCCTGGCAAATTTTCTCGACGAGTTTTATTCCGCTCCAAACCCGAAGGCATTGGCCGACGCGCCGGTGTTGCTAGCGCCGGACTTGGGCAAGTCGGGAAGCGTGCAAGATGCCTATCTGGCGGCAACCGCTGAAGAACTGGCCCACGCCCAGCAATTTCCTCTGCCGGCATGGACGGGCGCGGATGCGTGTAAGCTGCATCAGCCCTGGTTCGCGTCGCCACTGGCGGCGTTGCGGGCGGTTTTACTTTTGGAAAGTCCGGCGGCCTTTCGCTCGCGCAATCTTTTCATCAGCGAAAATGCACTGACTCGCGCATGAAACGGTCGGGCAGCAAACTCGACCTTTGAAATTAAAGGGATCGGAGTCTTTTCCTATATCGTCTGCGCTTATCTAAACAAACGCGGTTGTCCTCTAGGTTTCAATTTCTGATCTCAATGCGCTGCGGGTCAATTTCATCTTCCCATCAGATTCGATAAATGATTAGGTCGTGGCCGTGGTAATTGCTGTGGGCAAACTTGACCTAACGAAGGAGATCTATTCGTTGAATACATCGCAGTCACAAAACTACGTCTACGTGCGCGATCAGCCTTCAATGGCAGCGCTAATCGAGCGTATCGTCACGGCTGATCGAGTCGGCCTCGATACCGAGGCCGACAGTCTGCACAACTATTTTGAAAAGGTTTGTTTGATCCAGCTGTCGTTGGGAGACGAGCACTACATCGTCGATCCGCTTTCGGGAGTTGATTTGGGCGGATTCTATGAAGCTTTGGCGGACAAGCCGTTGATTCTCCATGGCGGCGACTACGATTTGCGCATGATGCGCTTGTCCCATGACTTTCGCACGGTGCGGGAAGTGTTCGACACGATGATCGCGGCGCAGTTGCTTGGCATTGAGCAGATCGGCCTGGCGGCGCTGATCGAAAAATATTTTGGCGTTGTCATCGAAAAAGCCGGGCAGAAGTCGGACTGGTCACGCCGGCCGTTGAGTGACAAGCAGTTGAGCTACGCGGTCAACGATACGCGTTATCTCGCCGCGCTTGCCGATCGACTTTCTGGTGAGTTGCGTGAACTTGGCCGACTCGAGTGGCACGCGGAAAGTTGCCGGGCGATGGTTGAGTCGAGCGGGCGCGATCGACCGCGCGATCCTGACGACGCTTGGCGCATCAAAGGCGCCGGACGGCTGACGCGCCGCCAGCTCGCTTATCTGCGCGAACTTTGGCTGTGGCGCGACGGTCACGCCCAACGCGCCAACCGGCCGCAGTTCATGATTTTTGGCAATCAACAAATTTTAGAATTGATCGCGTGGGCGGATGCTCACGTCGGCGAGCCGCTGCATCAAGGACCGAAGTTGCCGCGCAATATCACCGGCGCGTTGCTGTCGATGCTGGAACAAGCGATCAAGCGGGCCGGAGAAATGGCTCCGGCCGAGTGGCCGGAGTTGCGCCGGCGTGAACACGTGGAATCGCCGAGCAACGAGTGCTTGGAACGCGCTAAAGTGTTGCGCGATGACTGCGCGCGCATCGCCAAAGAACTTGGTATTTCCGCTTCGGTCTTGGCGCCGAAAGCGGCCATCGAAGCGATCGCCCGGAGCGAGCCGCGGAACGTTGAAGAGATTATGGAATGCGGGCGATTGCTGCGCTGGCAGGCGGAACTGATTCTCGGCTCGGTGGTAAAGGTTGCGGCGCCAGTGGTTGCGGTCGCGGCAATGTAACGGGTCGGAGGTCTAGCGTTTAGTAATACGCGGTGTCCCAGGTTTCTCGCCGCAGGGGCGGGTCGCGACCCGCCCGTCTCATCCACGCTTGGATGCCGGCCTGCGCCGGCATGACGGAAGAAGAGTACTACTGCTGCCTCTAGTCGATTGCTTCGATTGCGCTCATTCCAACCCATAAAACAGCCGCGGGTTTTCGCACATGATCTTTTCGACCAACGCCGGCGAAATATCTTCGCGCGCTTTCATCTGTGCGACTAGATGCGCTTGCTCGGCGGGGTCGTTGTGGCCGTAGTCGGTGCCTGTGAGCAAATGGCCTTCGCCGGTGTATTGAATCAGGTATGGAATGTCCTCGTCGGCTTCGCAGGCGACGAAAAAGCGATAGTCTTCGAACATGTCCTGCGCTGTCGTCCATGATTTTTTCCACGGCCGCGCGTTGTCGCGCTTGAGCCGGTGCACGAGAAAAGGAATCCAACTCGCCGACGCTTCGATGAAGCCGAATTTCAGCTTGGGAAACAGATCGGGGATTTTGTTGATCACCAAATCGCGAAAGGCGTGCAGCGGCGGAAAGCCGGAGCTGGACCACTGGCGGTTTCTTTCCAGATCGAACATCGCGGTGACGGCCGGCGTGCCGGAGCCGGTGTGGATGCAGATCGGCAGGTCGACATCCATGGCGGCTTGGTAGATCGGAAAGAAGCAAGGGTTGTCCAACGTCAGGTTGCCTTCCATACCGCGAAAGAAAACCCCGCACGCGCCTTGCTGCTTGGCGGCTTTGATTTCTTTTACTGATTCTTCGATCGAGCGGAGCGGCGGCACGACCACCCAGCGGATGCGCTTGTCGCTCTTGGCGCAAGCGGCGGCCATGAAGCGATTGTAGGCGCGGCACAGCGCGACATCGAGATCGGCGTCGTCGGTAAGATAAATCAAAAACAAAGTTGGGTAGACGACCTGCGTCGCGATACCGGCGCGGTCCATGTCGGCGAGGCGCGCCGGGACGTCGGTGATCTCGCGGCAGCCGAGCTGAATATCTTTGCGTTCAAGTTGCGTCTTCGCCGCCGAAGGCGTGATCAATCGAAAGCCGCCTTTGCCCACCGGCTTGGGAAAAATGTTGCCGTCGATCAGCCATGTGGCATTCCAGTCTTTGTAGAGCGTGTCTTCGGGCAGCGATAACAAAACCGGCCGGCGCGGCCGCATGGCGTCGTCGATCAAGTTCCACATTTGTTCCGACTCGGCGATATGAGTGTCGGCATCGATAATGGGTTGCATATTAACTCTTCGGGCTTCACGTCTAGGGTCTAGTGTTTCGTGTTCCAACACGAGACGGTAAACCGTTTACGGCAAAAAATTCGTGTCGATCAATTGTGCAACGGATAGGCTCTTCGCTTTGGGATTGTCCTTGGCGATGTCATCGAGGGCTACTTGCAAACCTTTGAGCGTCGGTTTGCCGTCGTCGGGCAAGGCGCGCACGCGTAGGTTGTAGTCGAACTCGGCGATCTCGCGGTCGTTGGTCCTGAGCGCCGCCATGGTTTTCTTGATCGCCAGTTCGCGTTGGCTTTTGTAAAAACGAATGGCGTCAAGATAGCCCGTGGCAAAGCGGCGCACGAGGTCCGGCTGGCTCTTGAGCAAGTCGTCACGGGCAATCAGCGCGACTTGTTGGTAGTCGATAGCTTTGTCGGCGAAATCGATTAATAGATTGTTGCCGCTCTTCACCGCGATTTGCGCCAAACCCGAGGTGAGCACCGTGGCATCGATGCTGCCGGCGCGCAGTGCGCTCAGTCGAGTGCCGGGTCCGCCGGTTTGTAGGATGACGACATCCTTGGCGGTAAGTCCGAATTGCGCCAGTGCCAGCTTGAGCGCGTAATCGTCGGTACTGCCGAAACGGCTGATGCCGATTTTTTTGCCTTTGAGCTGCGCCTCCGTAACGATGCTTCGTTGCGCGATGAGCGCATAGGGCAGACGGTTATGCACGCCGACGAGGATCTTTGCCGGCGCGCCTTCGAGAAAGGCGAGGATGAAGGGCGTGCCGCCGGTGCCGAGGAAGTCCAAACTTTTCCCGACCAGCGCTTGCACGGACAACGTGCCGCCGGCGATGTAGATGACTTCGACATCCAATTGGTACGGCCGCAGTATGCCGGCGTCTTTGGCGACGGCATATGAAACCGATTCGGTGCTGGCGGGGGAGTTCGTGCCGACGCGCAGCGTGGTCCCTTGCCCCGATACCGGAGCGGCAGAGCAAAACAGCAGCATTAGCGCCCAGGCTACGATGGCGCGCCGATTTCGGTTGGCAAGTAAGTTCACGTGCGCCTTACACCTAGGATAGTTGCTTCCAGCTGTCAATGACAATTGGCCACAGTGGTTGTGGTGCGGCGGTAAAATCGCGTATATATATTCTTGATTTCTAATCAAACCGCTAGGAGGTACTAACCGAATGGCAACGTTAAAATTTCTCGATCCGCGCGCCGTGGTCAACCCGAAGGACCGGCCGTTGGTGCCGGGGCTCGATACGCTGGTAGGAAAAGTGCTCGGCATCATCGACAACGGCCAGTCGAACTCGACGGACATGTTCAAGGAGTTGGCCAAGCTGCTGCAAGATAAGCTCGGTGTCAAAGAAGTGCTGTTCAGAACCAAGCCTTCTCACATGCAAGGCGCGCCCAAGCCGCTCATGGAGGAACTGCTCAACCGCTGTGACGGCGTCATAACCGGTCTCGGCGCTTGAGGGTCGTGCACGTCGTGGAGTGTCCACGACGCCATCGAACTGCAAGGGAAAGGTAAGCCGACGGTGACGCTGTGTCAGTCGATCTTCATGGCGCTGGCGCGCACGGAGTCGAAGTTTTTCGGCTTGGCGACATTGCCGCTAGTGGAGATTCCCCATCACCCAAGCGGCGGCGCGCGGGAAGGCGAGCATCGCGCCGACGCTGAAGGGGCGATTCAATTGGTTAATGAAATGTTGACTCTGAGTTCGCTCGCGAGTTTGCAGCGGGCGAAGGCGGGGTAGGGGTTTCAATTCATATTCTCTCTGATCGATTCCTTTCCCCCTTGCGGGGAAAGGTTAGGATAGGGGGTATGGATTTAATTAGATCGCGGGCGCGCGCCCTTCGAAAAAATCCTACGGAAGCTGAAAAGCTTTTTTGGCGAATCATAGGAGCCTGCATTCATTATGAACCTCACCTCGAACCTCATCGAAGTCGAAGATAATTGGGAAGCGGTCAATGATTGGTTTTGCAATGAGAAGCTGAGCGACGGGTTGCCGATCGTGCCACCGACGGTGGCGCGGGTTGAAAGGATGCTCTGCGCGACCACGCGGGATCCGGCGGAGGTGGTTGGGCCGATCCCACCCAAGTGGGCGCCTTGTTCGATCGAGAAGATCGCGGTCAATGCGGTGATGGCCGGCTGTTTGCCGGAATATTTACCGGTGATCATCGCGGCGGTGGAAGCGATCTTAGAGCCGCGTTTCAATCTTTACGGTGTGCAGGCCACCACCGGCTACGTCGGACCGGCGCTTTTGCTCAACGGGCCGATTCGCACAGCGTTGAATGTCAATTGCGACTCCGGGGTGTTCGGTCCTGGCTTTCGTTCCAACGCGACCATCGGCCGGGCGATTCGTTTGATCCTGATCACCGTCGGTGGCGGTTATCCTGGTGATACCGATCGCTCGACATTTGGCTGGCCGGGAAAATATACCATGTGCTTCGGCGAGAATCAGGAAAAGAGCCCGTGGGAGCCATACCACGTCGAGTTCGGTTTCAAGCCGGAGGAGAGCACGGTCACTGTCTTTGGCATCAATGGCTTTCTGCCGATCCACACGGCTGGCAATCGCGGCGAGCAGGCGCTTTCATCCTTGGCCGAAGTCATCAAGATGCATCACGGCGTGAGTCATCTCGACGTCGGCAGTTTCGGCGGCGGCACGCCGTTGATCGCGTTGGGCATCGAAGACGCCGAGATCATGGCTCGGGACGGGATCACCAAGAAGCAGGTGAAAGATTATCTGTGGGAACATGCGTCGCTCAAGTTCGAAGAAATTCCAGCGCGACGCAAAGGGCATAAGAACGACGAAGAACTGCGGCGCGAGTCGATCAACATGACGCCGGACGGTGTCGTTCATCTTTCCACCAAAGCCGAAGACATCATGGTGATCGTCATCGGTGGCAAGCATCGTCATTCGGTCTTCTTGCCCATGTGGACTGGGCGCAATACTTTGTGCGCGATCAAAGGGATTAAGACGTAAGGGGTTAGGGGTGAAGGGTAAGGGGTTACGACGGACACTGCTCGCGCTGTCCTTGGTTTCGATGCCATGGGCGTTCGTTAATTCGACACCTGCGCAGGAAAAAGTGCGCTTTCCCATCGGCGCGTCGTCGAAGACTTTTAGTTACGGGCCGCTTTGGTTGGCGCAGAAGCTGGGCTACTTCGAGCGTGAGGGGTTGGATGTCCAGATCGTCGTCATGCGCGGCACGCCGATCACACTCCAGGCTTTGGCCACCGAGTCGATTTACATCGCTAATGCTGGCACGGACGGAGTGATGGGTGCGGTCGATAAGGGGCTCGACTTGGCGATGATCGGCAGCTTGCTCAACAACTTGAGCATGAGTTTGGTTGCGGCGAAGCCTTACAAAACTTTCGACGATCTGCGCGGCAAGACCATCGGTTCGCAGACGATTACGACCGGAACCGGCTTTGCCATGAGGCTGGTGCTGCGCGCCCATGGGCTGGAATATCCGCGCGACTATCAGATTCTCAACATTGGTGGCGTGACCGATCGTTATGTCGCATTGCAATCCGGGCAGATCGCCGCGACGCCGTTGAGCGTGCCCCTCGATAATGACGCCAAGCAGAAGGGCTTCAACGTCATCGGTTATTTCGTCGACGACTTGCCGACCTATTTTCTCAATCCCTATATCGTCAAACGTGCCTGGGCCGAAAAGAACCGGCCGTTGGCGGTACGCTACATGAAGGCGATCGCACAAACCCATCGCTGGCTATTCGACAACCGCGACGCGGCTTGCGGCTATCTGTCGAAGGAAATGTCGATGAGCGTCGAGAACTGCCGCTTGGCTTGGGAATACAGCGTCAAAAATCGGGTGTGGGATCGTAACGCCGAATTGAACCTGGAAGGCGTGCGCACCATGATCAAGATCGTCGCCGAGATCGCTGGGCAGAAAGAGCCGCTGGCGCAACCGGCGAAATATATCGATCAGAGTTATTTGAAGCAGGCGTTGGGGGAAATCGGGAAGAGGTAAGGGGTTTCGGATGAAGATGCGATTCTTGGCCAGTTGCTTACTGATCTGGGGTTTAGTTGCGGCAAGCGTAGATGCTCAGGAAAAGTTTCGTTTTCCCATCGGCGAGTCTTCTAAAACTCTCAGCTATGGACCGCTTTGGGTGGCGGCCAAGATGGGGTTTTTCGATAAGGAAGGTTTGGACGTCCCCATCGTCACCATGCGCGGTTCGCCGTTGACGATTCAGGCGCTGACGGCGGATTCGATTTATGTAGCCAATGCCACGGTGGACACCTTGATCAGCGCGCACGAGAAGGGCGCGGACATTACCATGATCGGCGGCTTGATCAACGGTCTGGGCTTGAGCATGATCGGCGGCAAGCAATATAAAACCTACGCCGATCTGCGCGGCACAACCATCGGCACGCAGACATTGACCTCGGGAACCGGCTTTGCCCTACGTTTGGTGCTCAAAGCGCACGGCATGGAATATCCGCGCGACTACAAGTTGCTCAACATCGGCGGCGCCGCCGATCGCTATCAAGCTTTGAACTCAGGGCAGATCTCGTCAACGCCGGTGGGCGTGCCGTTGGATTTAGTGGCCAAGCAACAGGGCTACAACATCATCGGTTACTTTGCCGATGACGAGCCTAACTTTCAGTTCAACGTTTACATCGTCAAACGGGCCTGGGCCGAGAAAAACCGCCCGTTGGTTCTACGCTTCATGCGCGCTATCGTGTCGACCATGCGCTGGATGAACGACAACCGCGACGCGGCCTGCACTTATCTGACCAAAGAAATGGTCATCACCATGGAGCATTGCCGTTACGCTTCCGATTATAATTGGAAGAACAAGATTTGGGACCGCAACGCCGATCTCAACGTCGAAGGCGTGCGCACCTTGATCAAGATCACCGCGGAGCAGGGGATTCTCAAGGAGCCGCTGCCGCAGCCGTCGAAGTACATCGATCAGAGTTATTTGAGGTTGGCCTTGGCGGAATTGAATAAGAAGTAATAAGTAAGGGGTAATAAGTGAAGAAAATGCACCGAATCAAAATGGTAGTGTGGCTGTTCATTGTTGGTTTTTCGTTGCCTTTGTACGGCGCGAACGCGCAGGACAAAATTCGCATGGGATTGAGTTCGGTGAGTGCGCTGCACACGGCGACTTGGGTGGCGGAGGAGCGCGGTTTGTTTCGGAAGCACAATATCGACGCTGAAGTTATCGTGACTGGGCAGGGTGGCACGGTCGGTATCGCGGCGCTCATGGCCAACGATGTGCAGATGCTTAGTTCCGCCGGCGATTTGTTGGCCGCGGCGGCGCTACGCGGCGGCGAGGCGGTGATGCTCGCCGGCGTGGTCAACAAAGGATTGCAGCGCATCTTGACGGTCCCCGAGATCAAGACCCCCGCTGACTTGAAGGGCAAGCGCGTCGGCGTCACGCGCATCGGCGCGGTTTCCCATGTCGTCCTGCAGATGATGATGCAGCGTTGGAAGATGAACCCCGCCGACGTTCAAGTCATGCAGGTTGGCTCGTCGCCGGATATGCTGATCAGTCTGGATAAGAAAGGCATCGACGCCGCGGTGTTGACCATCCCGTCGATGTTCGTCGCCGAAGACCGCGGCTATCGTGTGCTGATCGACATGGCGGAGACCGACATTTTTTATCTCCACACCATGATCGGCTCGACCCGGGCCTACGTCAAGAATAACCGCGACAAGGTGTCGCGCTTTTTGAAGGGGTATTTGGAAGGCATCGCCTTCGTGAAGCAAAACCGCAAAGAGAGTATCGAGATCGTCAAGAAAAAGCTTCGCATCGGTCCGGCCCAGGAGCGCAATCTGCAACGTGCCATCGACTTGGTTGCCGACAAGTATTACGAGCAGGTCCCCTACACCTCCCAGCGCGGCGTCGAGACGGTGTTGGGGTTCATCGAGAAGGACAACCCCAAAGCTAAAGGCGCCGACCCCAAGTCGTTCTACGACGACAGCCTGTTGCGCGAGATTGAGCAGAGCGGGTTTGTTAAACCGCTCTACCAACGTTGATCATCGGCGGGACCGGACGGGTTGATGAAAAAGCTGAGCGGTTATCTAATTCTAATTTCGCTGCTGGTCATGTTTCATGACGGCCTCGCGGCGGCGCAGGAGAAAGTCCGCGTCGGGTTGAGTTCGGTGAGCGCGCTGCATAGCGCCATGTGGGTGGCCGAGCAGAAAGGTTTTTTTCGCGGCCATGGTATCGAGGCGGAGATCATCGTTACCGGCCAGGGCGCGGCGACCGGGATTAGCGCGCTCTTGGCCAACGATATCCAGATCGTCAGCTCGGCCGGCGACTCCCTGGTCAACTCGGCGTTACGTGGCGGTGAGACCGTGATGATCGCCGCCGGCGTCAACCGCGGCCTCAATCGCATCATGGTGCGCCCGGAGATCAAAAACCCGGCAGATTTGAAGGGCAAAAAGATCGGCGCCACCCGCGTCGGCGCGGTGTCGCATTCGGTGCTGATGATGATGCTCAAGCGCTGGAACATTAACCCAGCCGATGTCCAGGTGCTCCAGCTGGGCTCGTCGCCAAATATGCTGTCAGCCTTGGAGAAGGGCGGCATCGACGGCGCGGTGATGACGATTCCCTTCGTATTTGTCGCCGAGGATCGCGGCTCGCGGGTGCTCATCGATCTGGCCGAGACCGATATTTTTTACTTACACACGATGATCGCCTCGACGCGCAGTTTCGTAAAAAGCAAGCGCGATATCGCGCTCAGATTTCTCCGCGGTTTCGTCGAAGGTATCGCCTACTTCAAACAGAACAAGAAGGAAAGTTTGGAGATTGTTCGTAGAAAACTACGCATCAACGTCGATCAGGAACGCAACCTGGAACGTTCCTACGATTTGCTGGCGACGAAATATTACGAAGCGATGCCCTATCCGTCGCTACGCGGCGTCGAGACCGTGCTCGGTTTGGTCGAAAAGGATAATCCCAATGCCAAGACCGCCGATCCGAAATCCTTCGTCGACGACAGTCTTTTGCGTGAAATTGACGCCAGTGGGTTTATCAAGACGCTGTATCCGCGTTAGCGCACCGACAAGTTTTCACTTCCCCTCTTTGGAAAGAAGGCGCTAGGGGAGATTTTCTTGTGCTCGCGCCGCTCCATCGTCGCAGAGAACAGTCCGAGTTCTACGAACACTACCACCACGCCGCGAAACCAAATCCCCCTCGGTCCCCCTTTTCCAAAGGGGGAAGATATGAGCACCATCGTAAACGATTTGCGGTTCTGGAGGCTGAGCGATCATTTCGCTGCACGGAATGTTTCATGAATCGCTGTCGTGGCAACGTCAATATGTCATGTTAACAGCAACGCGATTATGTCAGGGTAGTGCGTTGGGTTGAGGTCGTAAGTTAGAAACCTGGCCATAGCGGAACCCCACCTTGTTGGAGTTGGTTCGATATAGGCCAAGTGTGTGCGT